>NZ_JAIFJY010000019.1:0-112650 GCF_051835185.1 Klebsiella sp. K5-306 | reverse complement strand
ATCGCCACAAACGAGCCGACGGTGGTCGCCAGCATCAGCACGCCGGGCTTCGCCGTCTGCGCCAGCTGTCCGCTGGTCAACGCGCCGAACGCCGCTCCCAAAGGGATCGCCGCGTACAGCAGGCCAATCTGCGACGCCGACATCTGCCAGCTTCCGGCCAGCGCCGGATAGAGCACGCGCACCGCGCTGGCCATCGTCAGCAGTCCGCCAAGCAGCGCAATGCCGCCGATAAGCGGGCTGTTAAACAGAAACTTCAATCCCGCGTTCAGCGATTTTAGCGGGTGCTCGCGCGGCTGCGGCGGCGGCGCCAGCCGTGGCAAACGCAGCAGGGTCAGCGTCGTTATAAAAGTACCTGCCGCCGCCAGCCCGTAGTTCCAGGCCACGCCGCCGGTTGCCAGCAGCAGACCGCCGATCATCGGTGAAATGACCGATCCCAGCCGCACCGTCAACATAGTGATCGCCCCGGCCTGCATCAGATTTTCCCGGCCAACCAGCGCTGGGGTCGCCGCCAGCAGCGCGGTCACGCCGATTGAGGCAAACAGGCCGTCCCAGATGCCCAGCAGATAGATTGCGATGAGCGACGGTTCCGGCAGCATAGCGTTGAGGCACAGGCCGACGAAGCCGATGCCGCAGGTGCCGCGCGCCAGCAGGATCAGTCGCTTACGCTCATAGCGGTCGGCAAGCACGCCGCCGATCATCAGACCGACAAACATCGAACCGCCGGTTAAGGTGACCGACAGCCCCACTTGCCAGGTCGAATGGGTCATCATCTGGATCTGTACCGGGATCGCCACGCCCAGCAGGCCAAGCGACAGAATTGAGATAAACCGGGCGATAAAGACGGCGCGAAAGGCCGGGTGGGTTTTCAGCAAGCTGAGATTCAGCAGCCAGGATTGTCGGTTCATGACAGCGCCTTGTTATTATTTTCCATACCATTTTTATGGGTGCACATGCTAACATAACTGGATAGAATCGATAACGATAATTACTATCATTATCATGTCAGGGATGTAAGCCATGTCGTCTTCAACGACCGCGGCGCGCGCCTTTGCCGTGCCGGGTCTTTTAATCGTCTTAATCATTGCGGTTGCGCTCAGCCTGCTGATCGGCGCCAAACCCCTACCGTTTAGCGTCGTCATCGATGCTTTCGCCGGCACCTGCCAGAGCGCCGATTGCACCATCGTCCTTGATGCCCGACTGCCGCGAACCCTTGCCGGGCTGCTGGCCGGCGCCGCGCTGGGCCTGGCCGGAGCGCTGATGCAAACGCTGACCCGTAACCCGCTGGCGGATCCGGGGATCCTCGGCGTCAACTCCGGCGCCAGCTTCGCTATCGTGCTGGGTGCGGCGCTGTTTGGTATCTCCTCACCGCAGGAGCAGCTGCTGATGGCCTTTTGCGGCGCGTTCGGCGCCTCGCTGCTGGTCGCCTTTACCGGCAGCCAGGGCGGCGGCCAGCTGAGCCCGGTTCGCCTGACCCTCGCGGGGGTCGCCCTGGCGGCGGTGCTGGAAGGCCTTTCCAGCGGTATCGCCCTGCTCAACCCCGACGTCTACGATCAGCTGCGCTTCTGGCAGGCGGGTTCGCTGGACGTGCGCACCCTGCAAACCCTTAAAATTGTCCTGATCCCGGTACTCATTGCCGGCCTGGTGACGCTATTGCTGAGCAGGGCCTTAAACAGCCTGAGCCTCGGTAACGATACGGCCACCGCGCTCGGCAGCCGGGTGGCACGTACCCAGCTTATCGGCCTGCTGGCGATTACCGTCCTGTGCGGCAGCGCCACAGCGGTGGTCGGGCCCATCGCCTTTATTGGCCTGATGATGCCGCATATGGCCCGCTGGCTGGTGGGCGCGGATCATCGCTGGTCGCTGCCGGTCACCCTGCTGGCCACCCCTGCCCTGCTGCTGTTTGCCGACGTGCTGGGCCGTCTGCTGGTCCCCGGTGAGCTGCGGGTTTCGGTAGTCAGCGCCTTTATCGGCGCGCCGGTGCTGATCTGGCTGGTCCGCCGCCAGCCGCGCGGAGGTGGAATGTGATGGCCCCGTCCCGCCGCCTGATGTTTAGCTGCCTGCTGCTGCTGATCGCCAGCGCCCTGGTCTCCCTGTGGGGGCTCGGCACCGGCCTGGTACCGTTAAGCGTTGAACAAGTTATCTCCGCGCTGCTCGGCGATGCGCCGCGCAATATCACCCTGGTGGTGACCGAGTGGCGCCTGCCCCGCGTGCTGATGGCGCTGCTGATCGGCGCCGCCCTCGGCGTCAGCGGCGCGATTTTCCAGTCGCTCACCCGCAACCCCTTGGGTAGTCCGGACGTGATGGGTTTTAACACCGGGGCGTGGAGCGGCGTGCTGGTCGCCATGGTCATGTTCGGCCAGAACCTGGCGGCCATCGCCGCGGCAGCCATGGCTGGCGGGATCCTCACCGCGCTGGTGGTCTGGATACTGGCGTGGCGCAACGGGATTGAAACCTTTCGCCTGATTATTATCGGCATCGGCGTCCGCGCCATGCTGGTAGCATTCAATACCTGGCTACTGCTGCGCGCTTCGCTGGAAACCGCCCTCTCCGCCGGGCTGTGGTATGCCGGCTCGCTTAACGGACTGACCTGGGGAAAAACCTGGCCCTCCGCGCCGCTGATTTTCTTGATGCTGGTTTGCGGGGCGCTGCTGGCGCGGCGCATGCGGCTGCTGGAGATGGGTGACGATACCGCCTGTGCGCTGGGCGTGCGGGTTGAGCGTTCGCGCCTGCTGATGATGCTGGTCGGGGTGGTACTGACCGCCGCCGCCACCGCGCTCGCCGGGCCGATTTCATTTATCGCCCTGGTGGCCCCGCATATCGCGCGCCGCCTCAGCGGTACCGCGCGCTGGGGGCTGACTCAGGCGGCGCTGTGCGGCGCCCTGCTGCTGGCCATCTCCGACTACGCCGCGCAGCGTCTGTTTATGCCCTATCAGTTACCGGTGGGCGTGGTGACCGTCAGCATTGGCGGCATCTACCTCATCGCGTTGTTAATTCAGGAGTCCCGCAAAAAATGACCGCTGTTACCTCCCGTTTGCGCGGCGATCGGCTGACCCTGGCGTACGGCAAAAAGACCATCGCCGAATCGCTGAACGTCACCATTCCCGATGGCCACTTTACCGCGATTATCGGTCCCAACGGCTGCGGTAAGTCGACCCTGCTGCGCACCCTGAGCCGCCTGATGACGCCTACCAGCGGCCATGTCTGGCTCGACGGCGAACAGATCCAGCATTACGCCAGTAAAGAGGTGGCAAAGCGCATCGGCCTGCTGGCGCAGAACGCCACCACGCCGGGGGATATAACGGTTCAGGAGCTGGTCGCCCGCGGCCGCTATCCGCACCAGCCGCTGTTTACCCGCTGGCGCAAAGAGGATGAAGAGGCGGTCACCAGGGCGATGAAGGCCACCGGCATTACCGACCTCGCGCAACAAAGCGTCGATACGCTCTCCGGCGGCCAGCGCCAGCGGGCGTGGATCGCCATGGTGCTGGCCCAGGAAACGGCAATTATGCTGCTGGATGAGCCCACCACCTGGCTGGATATCAGCCATCAAATCGATCTGCTGGAGCTGCTGAGCGAGCTGAATCGAGAAAAGGGCTATACGCTGGCGGCGGTGCTGCACGACCTGAATCAGGCCTGCCGCTACGCCACCCACTTGATTGCCCTGCGCGACGGTAAAATCGTCGCCGAGGGCGCGCCGAAGGAGATTGTCAACGCGGCGCTGATCGAGAAGATTTACGGCCTGCGCTGTACGATTATTGACGATCCGGTGGCGCATACACCGCTGGTAGTGCCGCTGGGTCGCAAGTAGAAATTCCCGGCTCGCGCTGCGCTTAGCCGGGCTACCCAATCTGGCACAAACGGTAGCCCGGGTAAGGCGTCAGCCGCAACCCGGGAGTTCATCGATCCCTAACCGAGTATCTCCCTGACCACCGGACCGATCGCTTCAAAAGCCTGCGGAGAGATAATATCCACGTGGGCGCAATCCTGGCTAAACACCTCCAGCTCGCCGATCCACGGCCCCCACACCACCTGCGGGTCCATCCCGGGTTGCCGGGTTTTCTCCGCCACGAACAGCGTCGCCTTACCGTCAAACTTCGCGCTGTGCGCGGTAGTCAGCAGGCGCACCGCATCGGCATAGTTGCCTTCAATCACGCTGAACAGCTCGCCGGAAGCCTGCCCCTGCTGGGCGGCCAGAAACGCCTCACGTTCGCGGGCAATTTCCGCCAGCACCTCAGGATCCAGACCGTTCGCCTCTTTCTCCGCCCAGTTCTGCGTCTCGGGCGGCCAGGTATCCAGCAGCCCGAGGAAGGCCACCGCTTCGCCGCGCTGGCGTAAACGGGCGGCAATTCCCTGCGCCAGGGTACCGCCGAGCGAATAGCCAAACAGATAGTACGGGCCGCGCGGCTGCTGCGAAAGCAGGGTTTGCAGATGATGTTCACATACCGCATCCAGATCCGCCACCGTCGCCATCGGCCCCTGCGGTCGCGGCGACTGAATGCCGACGATCGACCAGCGCGGGCTTAAATAACGCGCCAGCACGCTGAACTGCCAGGCAAAACCGGAAGCCGGATGGAAGCAAAACAGCGTCGGGCCGTCGCTCTCGCGCAGCGGCAGGATCGCGTCGAAGCCCAGCCGTTGCGCCTGCTCATCGCTCAGATCCGATGCCAGCAGCGCGCTCAGCTTGCCGACGGAAGAAGCGACCATTATCTGGCCAGGCGTCACCTGGCGTTCCAGTTCGCGGCTCAGCAGCGCCGCCAGGCGCATCGCCAGCAGCGAATGGCCGCCAAGGGCGAAGAAATCGGCGTCGATGTCGTTCACCTCACAGCCGAGCAGCTGGCTGAACGCTGCGGCAACGGCAGTTTCCACGCCCGGCTCCGGCGGACGTCCGCTGCGCTCACTGCTCAACGTGGGTAACGGCAGCGCTTTACGATCCAGCTTGCCATTGGCGCTTAGCGGCAGCGCCGGCAGCTGAATCAGCACCACTGGCACCATATGCGGCGGTAGCTGTTCGCCAAGCTGCGCTTTGAGCGCGGCGGTGTCCAGCGGCAGACCGGAAGCAGAAACCAGATAGCCCACCAGCTGACGGGCATCGCCGCCGGTCGCCGCCGCCTGGTTGAAGACGCAGGCGTGAGCCACCGCCTGCGCAACGTCCGGCAGCGCAGATAGCGCGCGGTCAATTTCGCCCAGCTCAATTCGCTGGCCGCGTATTTTTAGCTGGTCGTCGCTGCGTCCGAGATACTCGACCGCGCCGTTATCCAGCCAGCGGGCAACATCGCCGGTGCGGTACATCCGCTCGCCCGGCGCGTAGGGGTCGGCAATAAAGCGGCTGGCGGTCAAATCGGGACGCCCCAGATAGCCCTGCGCCAGCTGAATGCCGGTCAGGTAGAGATCCCCCGCCACGCCCGGCGGTACCGGGCGCATGGCGGCATCAAGGATGCGCAAGCCGGTATTCCACACCGGCCAGCCAATCGGTACGCTGGCGCCGGTGACTGCCGCCAGTTCGGGCCCGCAGGCCGGATACCAGCTGACGTCCACCGCGGCTTCCGTCGGGCCGTACAGGTTATGCAGCGGCGCGCCGGTGAGCTGCTCCCATTCACGGCATAGCGCCGTCGGCAGCGCCTCTCCGCTACAGAATACCCGGCGCAGGGTTTGACAACAATCGACGTTTTCCGCCTCCAGCGAGGCAACGAACGCCGCGAGCATCGACGGCACAAAGTGGGTCGTTGTCACGCCGTAGCGGGCAAAAAACTGCTGCATCGCCAGCGGGTCGCGGTGGGCTTCCGGCTCGGCCATCACCAGCTGCGCGCCGGCGATAAACGGCCACCAGAACTCCCATACCGAGACATCAAAGCTGCACGGCGTTTTCTGCGCCACCACATCCTCAGCACAGAGCGGATAGTGGTCCTGCATCCACAGCAGGCGGTTGACGATGGCGGTCTGCCCGACCATCACCCCTTTCGGCCGCCCGGTGGAGCCGGAGGTAAAGATGATATACGCGGTATGCTCCGGCTGCGAGAGCGCCAGCGGCGCGGACTCGCCCGCCGCCAGCGGCTGCTGGTAGCAGAGGCTTTCCAGGCCGGGAATATCGCTAAAGCGCGCCAGCTGATCCTCAGAGGTGATCAGCAGCGACGGACGGGCGTCTTCCAGCATCATCCGCAAGCGGTCGTCGGGATAGCCGGTATCCAGCGGCAGCCACGCGGCTCCGGCCTCAACAATGCCGTGCAGCGCCAGCGTCAGGAACACCGAACGCGGCAGCGCGACCGCCACGCTATCGCCCGGTTTGACGCCCCGTGCGCGCAGACGCTCGGCCAGCGCTACCACCTGCTGGCGCATCTCACGGTAGCTAAACTGCCAGCAGCCATCCGCCAGCGCCGGGGCATCCGGGGTTTTTGCCGCCTGCGCCGCCACCAGCGCGCTCAGGGTGGTGAGCGGCAGGTCGACAGCGGTCGCGTTCACCTGCGCCAGGCGTTGGTTTTCCGCCGCCGACAGCATATTCGCCTCGCCGCAGGGCAGAGTGGGATTATCGGCAAACTGAGTCAGCAAAGAAGATAGACGGGCGATATGCCCGCGCAGCGTCTGTTCATCATATCGCTGCTTGTTCGCCAGCACCTCCAGCGATAGACCGCCGGTTTCATCCGGGAAGAGCGCCAGCTCCAGGTCATTGACCGGGCCGGTGGCCAGGGTGTGGGTAATCGCCTGTACGCCGTCGATATCCAGCTGATAGTCGAAGACTTTAATATTGAGTACCGGGCCAAACAGCGGTTCATCGCCCGCCGCCCTGCCGCTGTCGCGGACAATCTGTTCGGCATCATAGCGCTGGTGGCGGCGCATTTTCTTGAGCTGTCCGGCAAGACGCATGGCCAGCTCCGCCAGCGTTTCCCGGGCGTCAATATTGACCGCCAGCGGCAGAACGTTGAGCACCGGGCCGGTAGCGGTTAATGCCGCAGAGCCCATGCGGCGCATGAAAATAAAGCCCGCGGCGTAATCCATTCGGCTGCACAGCCGTCCCAGCCACAGGGCGGTCAGCGCCAGCGCCAGATCCGCGCGCTGGCACTGCGGCGCGCCTGCCGCCAGCCGGCTAAATACGCCGGCGTCGACCTCCAGCTTCATGCGCCAGATATCGGTGCTGGTCGCCCTTCCCGCCAGCGGCGCGTCGGAAAGGGAGGCCGGAGCCGGCAGCGCCTGACGCTGCGCCTGCCAGAACTGTTTATCACGCTGCCAGGCGTCGCTGCCGTAGTAGCGCTGGTACTCTTCCACCACCTCGGCAAACGGCGTGAACGGCGAAGCTGGCGTCTCTTCGCCGCGCTGCCATGCGCGATAAATCGCGGCGATCTGGCGGGTAATGGCCGGGAAACTGAAGCCATCGACCAGCAAATGATGGTAACGCTGATACCAGTACCAGCACTTATCCCCCACCCGCAGCAGCTGATGGCAGACCAGCGGATTACCGCCGTCCACGCGCAGGTTTTGCCCGAGATCGGCCTGCATCAGCGCCAGCGCGGCAGCGTGCGGGTCGTGCGACGTGCGCAGATCCCGATAGTCCGGCTCGGCAAAATGACGATTTTCATCGACCCACTGCCAGGCTTCGCCGTTATCTTCACAAAAACGCATGCTGAGGGTGTCAGCCTGAGAGAGCCCGGTGACAATCGCCCGCCCGAGCAAGGTCGGGTCGATATCGCCGCGCAGCTCAACATAGTGGGCCACGCTCCAGGCGCCGGGCAGCGTCGAGAGGCGCTCCGCCATCCAGATCCCCGGCTGAGCCGCAACCAGCGGTAAACGTGTGGTCATTGTGAGCTCCTCAGGATGCATAGTGCGCGGGGGTAAGCGTTGACCAGTTCTCCGCCAGCCAGGCGTTGCACGCCTCTAACGACTGCGGCGGGCACTCTACCGTCCAGCCTTCCGGCAGGGCGCAGTGGTGCGGCCACAGGCTGAACTGCTGCTGGTCATTGCGCAGAATGTAAAACTGCCCTTGCGGATTGTCGAAGGGGTTACTGAATTGCATATCAAATTCCTCGTAAATCGCGCTTTGCTACTCTTCACGGCCTAATGGCTGCCACAGCTGGATGAGCCCGGCCGTCAGCCCGCCGCGCCAGCAAAGCGCATCATGTCCGCCGTCAACCTGACGCCAGAAAATCGTCTGCTGTTCCAGATGCGTCAGCAGCGCCTGGTTCGCGCGAAAAATGATCGGCTCGCGAACGCCGGCCTCCAGCCAGATGCGTAGCCCTTGCGGCTGTATTTCGCCGCGGCTGAGCCGCTCAATCAGCAGGCCCGTCTGCGCGCCGCCGCGATGCGGCCACCAGTAGGAGCCAGACTGGCTGAGCACGCAGCCAAAGCGCCGGGGCCAGTAGAGCGCGGCGAACATCGCGGCCAGGCCGCCAAAGCTCTGGCCTGCCACCACGGTTCGGTCGGCGCTATCGCTGAAAGGTGCTATCCGGTGAACCATCGGCAGCAGCTCTTCCTGAACCGCCAGCCAGAACGTTTCATTGCAGGGAAGCTCTTCGGCGCGATGCTGGTTATCGATAACGTCAATCAGCAGATAAACCGCCTGCGGTAACCGCTTCTCGCGGGTTAATCCTGCTAGCGGCGCCCATACCGGCATGCTTTCTGCCCAGAACTGACCATCAAGCAAAATCGCCAGCGGGCGCGCTTGCGGCTGCGCATCGCCGGTGGCGTAAATCCATATCCGCCGACGGTTGCCGAGTCGCTGGCTCTGCCATTCAATGCAGACCGGCGGCTGATAAGGTTCATCACGCAGCGCCCAGCCGGGCTGTTCGGGGGCGTCCGGCAGCTCCAGCGCAGAGACCGCGTGGCCGCGCCCGCCCTTCCAGCTTTGCGGATTAAGCGGGTCGGCAATCGCCCGCGGCAGCAGCTTGCGCCAGCCTTCGCGCAGCAACGCGCGGTCCGGGCTGTCGCCGTTAAAAAGCTGAGGGGAAAAGTCGTCGTCCCGCGCGGAAGGAATAAAGCAGTAGCTGCCGCGCCAGGCGGCAGAGAGAGTGGTTTGCCAGCACCAGGCATCGGTACCGGGAATGCGCTGCAGCGTTTGCGGTACGGCGTTTTTATGATGGTCAGTCACGCCGGTAATATAAATCCATACCCGCCGGGTTGGCGAAGAGGCTTCGTTGCCCGCCGGATCGCGCCACCAAAAGGTCACCCGATACGCGTCGTCCACGACCTCAATTTGCGGACCGGAGATATGGCGCCACCAGTCGTCGCATCCTATCTTATGCATTCCTTTCAACCCTATGTTTATCGTGACATTTATCAACAAACGCATTAATAAACGCAATATTTATTGATAATATTATTGATAACTATTTTCATTTGCAATAGCGTATTAGCGCGCTGTGGGAAGCGCGTCTTTTAAAAAATAAACATGTCAGAGAGAGCTTATGCAGCGCCGGGACTTTCGGGGAAACAATTTAGCCCGAAAGCCGGGTTCTGGTCAGCGACGGAGTGCCTGTGCTCTCTACCGGCAACATTGATACCGCCTCCCCTCCCGACGGGAAGGGGCCTTTGGGGAAGGCGGCGACAAAAAGCAGGATTTACAATGAATAACAGGATCAAATCCCTGGCCTTGCTGGTCAATCTGGGAATCTACGGGGCTGCTTTTCCGCTAAGCGCGGCGGAAACGGTCTCCGATAGCAAAACCGCAACCGCTGATGAAACCATGGTTGTCACCGCCGCCGAGCAGAACCTGCAGGCGCCTGGCGTATCAACCATCACCGCAGATGAAATTCGTAAACGTCCGCCTGCGCGCGACGTATCTGAAATTATCCGTACCATGCCGGGCGTAAACCTGACCGGCAACTCCACCAGCGGCCAGCGCGGCAACAATCGCCAGATTGATATTCGCGGCATGGGCCCGGAAAACACCCTGATCCTGATTGACGGCAAGCCCGTGACCAGCCGCAACTCCGTACGTCTGGGCTGGCGCGGCGAGCGCGATACCCGCGGCGATACCTCATGGGTACCGCCGGAGCTGATCGAACGTATTGAAGTCATTCGCGGCCCGGCGGCCGCGCGCTACGGCAACGGCGCGGCGGGCGGCGTGGTCAATATCATCACCAAGAAGAGCGACGGCGAATGGCACGGTTCATGGAATACCTACATGAACGCCCCGGAGCATAAAGACGAAGGTTCGACTAAACGCACCAACTTTAGCCTCAGCGGCCCGCTGGGGGGCGATTTCAGCTTCCGCCTGCTGGGCAACCTCGACAAAACCCAGGCCGATGCCTGGGATATCAACGACGGACATCAATCCGAGCGTACCGGCGCCTATGCCAATACCATGCCTGCCGGGCGTGAAGGGGTGAAAAATAAGAATATTAACGGCGTCGTGCGCTGGGATTTCGCGCCGATGCAGTCGCTGGAGTTTGAATCCGGTTACAGCCGTCAGGGCAACCTCTACGCGGGCGATACGCAGAACACCAATACTAACGATCTGGTGAAAGAGAACTACGGGAAAGAGACGAACCGCCTCTATCGCCAGACTTATTCCGTCACCTGGAACGGCGGCTGGGATAACGGCGTGACCACCAGCAACTGGGCCCAGTACGAACGTACCCGTAACTCGCGTAAAGGCGAAGGTCTGGCAGGCGGCACGGAAGGTATCTTCAACAGCAACCAGTTCAGCGATATCGACCTCGCCGACGTGATGCTGCACAGCGAAGTCAACATCCCTCTGGATCTGGTGTTTAACCAGAACCTGACGCTGGGCTCCGAGTGGAATCAGCAGCGGATGAAGGATTTGGCGTCAAATACCCAGACCTTTATGGGCGGCGATATCGACGGCTATGACAGCACCGGCCGTAGCCCATACTCGAAGGCCGAGATCTTCTCCCTGTTTGCCGAAGACAACGTGGAGCTGACCGACACCACCATGCTGACGCCGGCGCTGCGTTTCGATCATCACACGATCGTCGGCAACAACTGGAGCCCGTCGCTTAACTTGTCTCAGGGTCTGTGGGATGACTTCACGTTAAAAATGGGCATCGCCCGCGCCTATAAAGCGCCGAGCCTGTACCAAACCAACCCGAACTATATTCTCTATAGTAAAGGCCAGGGCTGCTATGCCAGCGGCAACGGTACCGGTTGCTACATGATGGGTAACGATGACCTGAAAGCCGAAACCAGCATCAACAAAGAGATTGGCCTTGAGTTTAAACGCGACGGCTGGCTGGCGGGTGTGACATGGTTCCGTAACGACTACCGCGATAAAATCGAAGCGGGCTACGCGCCGATTTCACAGACGACGAACGGTAAAGTGAAAACCGATATCTATCAGTGGGAAAACGTGCCTAAAGCGGTGGTTGAAGGTCTCGAAGGCACCCTGAACGTGCCGGTCAGCGAAACGGTGAACTGGACCAATAACATCACTTATATGCTGCAAAGTAAAAACAAGAAAACCGGCGATCGTCTGTCGATTATTCCGGAATATACCCTGAACTCCACTCTGAGCTGGCAGATTCAGGAGGATATTTCGGTGCAGTCGACCTTCACCTGGTACGGCAAGCAGCAGCCGAAGAAATATAACTACAAAGGTGAGCCGGCGGTGGGTTCTGAAACGGATGAAGTCAGCCCTTACAGCATCGTTGGCCTGAGCGCCACCTGGGATGTGACGAAAAACGTCAGCCTGACCGGCGGCGTGGATAACGTCTTCGACAAGCGCCACTGGCGCGCGGGTAATGCGCAAACCACCGGTAGCCTGACGGATGTTTCTTATATGGCTGGCGCTGGCGCCAATACCTATAACGAATCAGGCCGCACCTGGTATCTGGGCGTCAATACCCACTTCTGATTGTCCGGCCGTTCCCCCCGCCCTCTTCCCATAGAGGGCGGAGGGGAGAATCTGTTAACATCCCCCTATGCAAACCCAACGTTCTATCATTCAGCTTGCCGATCGCTCGCTGCAGCGTGTCGATTTCGACCCATTGACCTTTCGGCCTGAAGATCTCCTCTGGCTGCCGCACCATGCCCGGCTAACCGGCTGCGCCCGCAAGCGGCAGAGCGAACATCTTGCCGGGCGTATCGCTGCGGTTTATGCGCTGCGGGAAGTCGGTGAGACAGAAGTCCCTGCCATTGGCGACCAACGCCAGCCCCTATGGCCGCACCCGTGGTACGGCAGCATAAGCCACTGTGAACGCAGCGCGCTGGCAGTCGTCTCTGTCCGGCCGATCGGCGTTGATATTGAGCGCATCTTGACTCCTGACCTGGCGGCTGAGCTGGAAAGCTGCATCATCAACAGCGCGGAAAAAAGTCTGCTGGACGCCAGCGGCCTGGGCCCCGAGCTGGCGCTCACGCTGGCATTTTCGGCGAAAGAGAGCGCGTTTAAGGCCAGCCATCCCGACGTACAGGCGGGCGTCGGTTTTAGCGATTTTACGCTGGCGTATATAAAGGAGGGAAATCTGCTTCTTCGGCTCTCCGCCGGGGAGTATCGGCTGCAATGGATTAAGGCCGGTGACTACGTCATTACGCTCTGCGCGGCGTAAAAGCAAAACCCGCGCGGCAGCCGCACGGGTTATCGGTTTAAGCCGGCGTAAAGTCAGCGCATTTTCTGCGCCAGCCCGGCGACGGAAGCGGCATCGAAACCGTGGTGTTTACGCAGCCAGCCGCGATCTGCCGCCGCCGCATACTCACCATCCGGGATCCCCAGGCGTTTGAGCGGAATTGCCGCCCCGGCCTCAGCCAGCACTTCCGCCACCAGGCTACCCAACCCGCCGTTGACGTTATGCTCCTCCACCGTTATCACCGCCTTGCACGGTTTCAGCGCAGCCAGCAGCGCGGCGGTATCGCAAGGGCGAATGGACGGCACGCTCACCACTTTAGCCTGAATCCCCGCGTCGGCCAGCATCTGCGCGGCATCGACGATCTCATGCACCGTCGATCCGGTAGCGACCAGAGCGATATCCTCGCCTTCCCGCAGCGTAACGACCGCTCCCGGCACGAAGCGATAGCTTTCATCATGCAGTTCCGGCAGCGCCTTGCCGTCAAGACGAATATAGACCGGCCCCTGATAGCCGATGGCGTAATCGATAATCTGCCGGCATTCACGCGGCGAAGACGGGGCGAAAATCTGGATATTGCCGAAGCCGCGCATCACCGCCAGGTCATCAATCGCATGATGGGTGCTGGCCAGCGGGCCGTAGCTGGCGCCGGCGTTAAGGCCAAATAGCTTAACGTTGGTGTTGTTATAGCAAACGTCGACTTTAATCTGCTCATTGGCGCGGGAAATCAGGAACGGCGCGGCGTTACAGGTGACCGCCACTTTCCCCCCCAGGGCCAGGCCCGCCGCCGTCCCGACCATGCTCTGCTCGGCGATGCCCACGTTCACCAGACGCCCGGGGAACTGTTTAATAAACGGCGCGATTTTGGCCGTTGACGTGGAGTCAGCCACCACCGGCACCAGATCGACACCGCTGTCGACTGCATCAATAAAGGCCTGAACCATCACGCTCGCCAGGTGTTCTGCATTACTCATCTTTCAGTTCCTCCAGTGCCAGTGTAATTTCTTCGCCTTTCGGTACCCGGTGGTGCCACTCCGGGCGCCCCTGGATAAAGGAAATACCGGCACCTTTCGTGGTGTTGGCGATAATAACGTTGGGTTTACCTTCCTGCTTCAGCCCTTCCAGGGTCGCCACCACCGACGCCATGTCGTTACCCTGGCATTCGGTAACCGTCATTCCGAAGGCCTTCCATTTATCGGCCAGCGGATCGGTATTCATAATTTCCCGCGTCGGCCCCGCCAGCTGGAGATTGTTTTTGTCATTAATAATGACGAGGTTATCAAGGCCGTAGTGCGCCGCAGCCAGCGCCGCTTCCCAGTTGCTGCCTTCCGCCAGTTCGCCATCGCCGGTAATTAAAAAGATGCGGCGGGTGCTGTTGCTTTTTTTCGCAGCCAGCGCCAGCCCCACCGCAACAGGCAAACCGTGGCCCAGCGCGCCGGTGTTGAGTTCAATCCCCGGCGTTTTCTGACGAACCGGGTGACCAGGAAGATGAGAATTCGCATGCTGATAGGTTTCCAGCCAGTCAACCGGGAAGAAGCCCGCTTCGGCCAGCACGCAGTAGTAGCAGCCCACCGCATGGCCTTTCGACTGGATGTAGATATCGCGCTGGTCATCATCCACGCGGTCCGGCGCGACGTTCATAATGCGAAAATAGAGCGCAGTGAGCAGTTCAACCTGCGACAGGTCGGCGCCGGTGTGCCCGCCAGCAGGGCTATTGGCATTCAATCTGACGATATGGCGACGTACGGCGCGGGCTTTACGCTCAAGTGCCTGGACATCATAGCTATAGGGATTCATTTAATACCTCTGAATTTATTTTCAACTTGGAATATTTATTCCGTCAGGGACTAAAAAAACCAGATATCCCCAGGCAACGCATCGTAGGGCTCACGCCGCTGCATCATACTCAGGAACATTCTGCCTCCTTACCACCGGGTATCACTTCACCCGGGCACTTTTCAGTTGACCTGAAATCGCCATGAATATATATTCAGTAACGATTCTTTATTCAATTATGCGGCTACTGTTCTGTTTTTGTCCATAGCTGATTTTGAGGATTGGCGAAAGTTAGATATTCATCACACTTAAATGTCTTTTCTTTTCGCGTATGATAATGAGCTCTAAGATAATGGCTGCACGTAAATGATTTTCGGGGAAATATATGGCTAAGCAGGATGAACAACGGCTATTAGTTAAGATTGCCACGCTCTACTATCTCGAAGGACGCAAGCAGTCCGACATTGCTCAACTTCTCTCGCTTTCTCAGTCATTTATCTCCCGAGCGATCACCCGCTGCCAGAAAGAGGGCGTGGTGAAAATTAGCGTTGTTCAGCCATCAAATATTTTTCTTAACCTTGAAAAAGGTCTTGAGGATCGTTACGGAATTAAGCAAGCCATCGTGGTGGATACCGAAGAGGATGCTAGCGATCACACCATCAAGCGCGCTATCGGTTCCGCCGCTGCCCACTACCTCGAAACGCGATTACGGCCAAAGGATCTGATTGGCGTCTCTTCGTGGAGTTCCACCATCCGCGCGATGGTGGATGAAGTACACGCCCAAAACCTGAAAGCCAGCGGCGTCATCCAGTTGCTCGGCGGCGTAGGGCCGAACGGCAACGTGCAGGCCACTATTCTCACCCAGACCCTGGCGCAGCATCTGAACTGTGAAGCCTGGCTGCTCCCTTCACAGAGCATTGAAGGATCCACCGAGGAGAAGAATCGTCTTGTTGCCAGTAAAGATGTCGCCGACGTTATTGCCCGCTTTGATGAAGTCGATATCGCGATTGTCGGGATCGGTATTCTTGAACCTTCGCAGCTGCTGAAAACATCCGGCAACTACTATCACGAAGATATGCTGCAGGTGCTGGCGGAACGCGGTGCCGTGGGTGACATTTGCCTGCACTATTACGATAAAAACGGCAGAGCAGTGTTACGCGATGATGAAGATCCTGTTATCGGTATGGCGCTGGAGAAGGTGAAGAAGTGCCCTAACGTGGTGGCCCTGGCCGGCGGCAGCGAGAAGGTCGCAGCTATCAAAGGTGCGCTTTCGGGCGGTTATATCGATGTTCTGATCACCGATTACCCAACGGCCAGACTGCTTATTGCCGGTTAATTTCCTCACTCAAACACTTTCCCACAGCCTTTACGCTTTGCCAGAAGCGTAAAGGTTACGCAAATAAGTCATTATATTTCAATGACATAAAACTCTCAAATCACCTCCTTTCCCACCCATAGCTGAACGCTTCGCCGATCGGATAAGTGTGATTGCCAGCACAATTGATAACTTTTCCAGTAGCCCGACGGGAAGTTTCTGGCTAAGGTATCAAATAAATAATCACTATCGAATATATATTCAGTGATTAAAAAAGTGAAAACGAATTGTCACATCATGCCCTGCCAGGAAGCAATGCGAACAAGAGGAATGCTCACCTTTTGCCCTCCGCACCAGGACGAAGTGTGACTCAGGAGACTACCTAATGCAGGCAACACCTAAAGAGTTCATCATTGCACTGGACGAAGGCACCACGAATGCCAAAGCCGTCGTGCTCGATAGCCGCGGCCAGGTCGTGGTGAAATTCTCCCAGCCGCTGGCGATTCAAACACCGCGTGAGGGCTGGGTTGAGCAGTCGGGAGAAGTGCTGGTAGAGGCGTCACTGGACGTTATTGCGCAAGCGGTTGAACACGTTGGCGCGGAAAACATCGCTGCCTTAGCCATCAGCAATCAGCGCGAGACGGCGATCGGCTGGTATCGCCAGAGCGGTAAGCCGATCAACGCGGCTATCACCTGGCAATGTACCCGCAGCGCTGCGTTTTGCGATGAACTACGCCGCGACGGTACTGAGCAACAAATTAAGGCCGCTACCGGCCTGCCGATTGCCCCCCTGTTCTCTGCTTCAAAAATGCGCTGGCTGCTGGAATCCATTCCTGAGGGTCGCATGCTGGCAGAGCGGGGAGAAATCTGCCTCGGCACTATCGACAGCTGGCTGCTGTGGAACTTAACCCAGGGCGAAGCGTTTCATTGCGATTATTCCAATGCCGCGCGCACGCAGCTACTGAACCTGCAAACCGGCCAGTGGGACGACGAAATGCTGGCGCTGTTCCAGATCCCACGCGCCGCGCTGCCGGAGATTAAACCGTCCAGCGGATTATTTGGCTATACCCGCGGGCTGAATAATATTCCTGACGGTATTCCGGTGATGGCGATGGTCGGGGATTCCCACGCCGCGTTGTTTGGCCACGCACTGGGCGAACTCGGCTGTGTTAAAGCCACCTACGGTACGGGGTCATCGGTGATGGCGCCGGTAAAATCCGCACAGTGCGATATCGACGCGCTGGCCACCACCATCGCCTGGCACGACGGCGACAGCATCACCTACGGGCTCGAAGGTAATATTCCCCATACCGGCGACGCCGTGGCGTGGATGGCCGACAGCACCGGGTTAAGCGAGCTTTCGGATGCCGAACTGGCTCACGAGCTTAACACCCTTCCCGGCTCCGTGGACTCCACTCTTGGCGTCTATTTTGTACCAGCCTTAACCGGCCTCGGCGCACCGTGGTGGGACGACAGCGCCCGCGGCGTGATTTGCGGTCTGAGCCGCGGCGTCAAGCGCGCCCATCTGATTCGCGCCGCGCTGGAATCCATTACCTATCAAATCGCCGATGTCGTCGTCGCCATGCGCCAGCAGGATGACTTCCATTTAGCGGCGCTGATGGTCGACGGCGGCCCGACCAAAAACGACTGGTTAATGCAGTATCAGGCTGACCTGCTCGGCTGCCCGGTGATGCGCAGCGACGTTGCCGAACTGTCGGCGATTGGCGCAGCCCTCCTTGCGCGCAAGGCCCTGAATCCGGGAACGGTCACCGACCTGAAAGCCTTTTTAACCGAACATAGCGAATTTATTCCCGATATGGCCCGCCACCAGCGCCTGCAGAAGAGATGGCAGGAGTGGCGCCATGCGGTGAACAGAACATTATGGAAACCGGCAACGTCCGCCTGACGCCCACCAGGGAATCGCACGCGTGACGCACCTTACTCATCAACAAAAGGAGACCCCCGGCCCATAAACTCGATTTACAGGCCTTACGTTGTTTCACCGTACCCGACAATAACAACCAAGAGAGAAAATTGTCATGAAATTACGTTTAACGCTTTTAACTGCTGCTACCCTGACCGCCTTTTCTTTTGCCGCTCAGGCCGCAGAAAAAGGCACCATTATGATCATGGTTAACTCGCTGGATAACCCGTATTACGCCTCTGAAGCCAAGGGCGCCAGCGAGAAAGCCAAAGAGCTGGGATATCAAACTACCATTCTGTCCCATGGCGAAGATGTCAAAAAACAGAACGAGCTGATCGATACCGCCATCGGTAAAAAAGTTCAGGGCATTATTCTGGATAACGCCGACTCCACCGCCAGCGTCGCCGCCATTGAAAAAGCGAAGAAAGCGGGTATTCCGGTGGTTTTAATCAACCGTGAAATTCCTGTCGATGATATTGCGCTGGAGCAAATTACCCATAATAACTTCCAGGCCGGTTCTGAAGTCGCCAACGTATTTGTCGAGAAAATGGCGGAGAAAGGCAAATACGCCGAGCTGACCTGTAACCTGGCGGATAATAATTGCGTAACGCGTTCAAAATCTTTCCACCAGGTTATCGACCAGTACCCGGATATGGTCAGCGTCGCTAAGCAGGACGCAAAGGGCACGTTAATCGACGGCAAACGCATTATGGACAGCATCCTGCAGGCGCACCCCGACGTGAAAGGCGTGATTTGCGGCAACGGTCCTGTCGCGCTTGGCGCCATTGCCGCGCTGAAAGCCGCTAATCGCAACGACGTGGTGGTGGTCGGTATCGATGGCAGCAACGATGAGCGCGACGCGGTAAAAGCCGGCACCCTGCAGGCCACCGTGATGCTTCAGGCGCAGGCCATCGCCGCTCAGGGAGTGACCGACCTCGATAACTACCTGCAA
Organism: Klebsiella sp. K5-306; assembly: GCF_051835185.1. Lineage (NCBI taxonomy): Bacteria > Pseudomonadati > Pseudomonadota > Gammaproteobacteria > Enterobacterales > Enterobacteriaceae > Klebsiella > Klebsiella sp. K5-306. The sequence goes on along the minus strand of NZ_JAIFJY010000019.1, from coordinate 94,183 downwards.
AAAGGCGAAAAACCGGCCAGGCAGCGCGTGATGTTCCGCGGCATTCTGATCACCCAGGACAATGCAGACAAAGTTCAGGACTTCAATATCAAATCCTGATTCCAGGTTGTTGCGCCCCTTCCGGGGCGCACAGGAGAGTATTATGTATAAAAAAATCTCGCTGATGCTGGTCGTTGTTGCCCTCGGAGGCTGCCGAATTGTTTCTCAGCAGGAGCTGGCCGACCTGAAATCCCCGCCTAATCCGCATATGGCGGATATCGATCGGACATGGCAAGAGCAGGTCGTTCCTCAGGTTGTGGCCAGGGCTCGCCCCGTTGCCGAGTTAATGACTGCCCTGCGCACGGCGAAAGACATTGATAGCGCCTGCAATGCGTTAGGTTATCGCGCTCAGGATGAGAACCCGTGCGTGTTCTACGTCAAAGTGGAAGGCAATATCAGCAAAATTGATTCCGCTTCCCGCAGCGGAAAAATGACGATCCAGGATACCAGCGGCGGCAACGTGGTGGTGCAGATTGGCCCGACGCTGCGCGGCACGCTTTTACGCGACGGCTACCAGGGCGCCAGCTATCAGGACTTCAACGATCAGGTGCTGTTTGGTGAATATAGCCGGGCGATTAACGAACATGCGGTCAAAATGATCCAGACGGCACAGGTTAAAACCGGTGAAGCGGTGCAGGTATATGGCGTGTTCTCGGCCTGGGATATTCCGCAGACCGTTCCTGATATTACGCCGGCAAAAATTGTTCGTTTGGGAGGACAATAAAATGCAGCGGCAAGAACTCGTCAATTCCCAACCAGTCGAATCTGAAGTTATTATCGAAACCCGTGAATTATCGCGCGTTTATCCCGGCGTCGTTGCCTTAGATAACGTCAATTACCGGGTCTATCGAAATAAAGTAAACGTTCTGATCGGTGAAAATGGTGCGGGTAAATCCACCATGATGAAAATGCTTGCTGGCGTTGAAACACCCTCCTCCGGTCAAATTATTCTTGATGGCGTTCCGGTTACCCTGAGCTCGACTCACCAGGCCGAAAAGCAGGGAATCAGCATCATTTTCCAGGAATTAAATTTATTTCCGAATATGAACGTCATGGATAATATTTTCATGGCTAACGAGTTCTTTCAAAAAGGAAAGATCAACGAAAAATATCAATACGAGTTAGCCAAAAAATTACTCGAGAGGCTGGAGCTCAACGTCGACCCTTATACCCAGCTCGGCGAGCTCGGTATTGGCCATCAGCAGCTGGTCGAAATTGCGCGCGCGCTTTCAAAAGACACCCGGGTATTAATTATGGATGAGCCCACCTCTGCGCTCAGCCAGTCGGAAGTCAAAATCCTGTTTAACGTTATTGAACAGCTTAAACGTCGCGGCGTCACCATTATCTATATTTCCCACCGCCTCGAAGAACTGATGGAAATTGGCGACCACATCACCATTTTCCGCGACGGACGCTTTATCAGTGAACGCGAGGTCAGCGACGCCAGTATCCCGTGGATTATCGAACAGATGGTCGGCGATAAGAAAAAACATTTCGACTACCGGCCCGCGCCGAAAGGCAAAGCGGTCCTTGCCGTTGAAGGTTTAACGGCGCTGCACCCGAGCGGCGGCTATAAGCTCAACGACGTGACCTTCACCTTAAGTAAGGGAGAGGTGATCGGCATCTATGGCCTGCTCGGCGCCGGACGCACGGAGCTGTTTAAAGGCCTGGTCGGATTAATGCCTTGCCAAAGCGGTAACGTCCATCTCAACGGCGAAAATATCGAAAAGTCCCCGTTCCAGGCGCGGCTGAAAAAAGGGCTGGCGCTGGTTCCCGAAGACCGCCAGGGAGAAGGCGTGGTGCAGATGATGTCGATTCAATCGAATATGACCCTCTCTGATTTCAGCCTTCAGGGCTTTCGTCGGGCGTGGAAATGGCTGAATCCGCAGAAAGAAATCACCTGCGTCAAAGAGATGATCCGCGAACTGGCGATCAAGGTCAGCGACCCCGATCTGCCCATCACCTCGCTCAGCGGCGGCAATCAACAAAAAGTGGTGCTCGGCAAGGCGTTGATGACCAGGCCCGAAGTGGTGTTTCTCGATGAGCCCACTCGCGGTATCGACGTCGGCGCGAAAACTGACGTGTATCACCTGATCGGCAAAATGGCCCAACAGGGTCTGGCGGTGATGTTCTCTTCATCGGAGCTGGATGAAGTTATGGCGCTGGCAGATCGCATTCTGGTGATGGCCGATGGCCGGATTACCGCCGATTTACCGCGCCATGCGGTTACCCGCGAAAAATTGATCGCGGCTTCAACACCTCAAGATTAATCAGGCTGGAACCTATCATGAACCAGAAATATATGATTTATATGTACCTGCTGAAGGCCAGAACGTTTATCGCTCTGCTGCTGGTTATCGCATTCTTCAGCGTGATGGTACCGAATTTCCTGACCACATCTAACCTGCTGATTATGACCCAGCACGTGGCCATCACCGGCCTGCTGGCCATCGGCATGACGCTGGTTATCCTGACCGGCGGTATCGACCTTTCCGTCGGCGCCGTCGCCGGGATCTGCGGTATGGTTGCCGGGGCGCTCTTAACCAACGGTCTGCCCTTATGGAACGGCAGCGTTATCTTTTTCAACGTGCCGGAGGTGATCCTCTGCGTGGCGCTCTTCGGCGTGCTGGTTGGCTTTGTTAACGGCGCGGTAATCACCCGCTTCGGCGTGGCGCCCTTTATCTGCACCCTGGGCATGATGTATGTCGCCAGAGGCTCGGCGCTGCTGTTCAACGACGGCAGCACCTATCCGAACCTCAACGGCATGGAAGCGCTGGGCAATACCGGCTTCTCCACTCTCGGCTCCGGGACGCTGATGGGCATCTATCTGCCTATCTGGCTGATGATCGGCTTCCTGCTGCTGGGCTACTGGCTGACCACCAAAACCCCGCTGGGCCGCTATATCTATGCAATCGGCGGTAATGAATCCGCCGCTCGCCTGGCCGGCGTGCCTATCGTCAAAGCAAAAATCTTCGTTTACGCCTTCTCCGGCCTGTGCTCCGCATTCGTTGGCCTCATCGTCGCGTCACAGCTGCAAACCGCGCACCCGATGACCGGCAATATGTTCGAAATGGACGCCATCGGCGCTACCGTGCTCGGCGGAACCGCGCTGGCAGGCGGTCGCGGCCGGGTTACCGGGTCAATCATCGGCGCATTCGTCATCGTCTTCCTCGCCGACGGCATGGTGATGATGGGGGTCAGCGATTTCTGGCAAATGGTCATTAAAGGCGTCGTTATCGTCACCGCCGTCGTCGTCGACCAGTTCCAGCAGAAACTGCAGAACAAAGTCATCCTGATGCGCCGCCATGAGGAGAAGCTGGCTGCGGCAGGAGCCACCAGTTAATCACCTATTTATTACCCCGCCGGACGCACTGCCGTCCGGCTTCAATAAGGGATGAAAAACATGCAAAGAAATTTCCAGAACAAAACGGTTGTGATCACCGGCGCCTGCCGCGGAATTGGTGCAGGTATCGCCGAGCGCTTTGCGCGCGATGGTGCGAATCTGGTGATGGTCTCTAACGCCGAGCGCGTCCATGAAACGGCGGAAACCTTACGCCAGCGCTATCAGGCCGATATCCTGTCGTTACAGGTTGATGTGACCGACGAAGCGCAGGTGCAGTCGCTGTACGAGCAGGCTGCAGCGCGTTTTGGCACCATCGATGTCTCTATCCAGAACGCAGGCGTGATCACCATCGACTATTACGATCGCATGCCGAAAGCCGACTTTGAAAAAGTGCTCGCCGTTAACACCACCGGCGTCTGGCTGTGCTGCCGCGAAGCCGCCAAATACATGGTTAAGCAGAACCACGGCAGCCTGATCAATACCTCTTCCGGCCAGGGTCGACAGGGTTTTATCTACACCCCGCACTATGCCGCCAGCAAAATGGGCGTCATCGGCATCACCCAAAGCCTGGCGCACGAGCTGGCGCCGTGGAATATCACCGTTAACGCCTTCTGTCCGGGCATTATTGAAAGCGAAATGTGGGATTACAACGACCGCGTCTGGGGCGAGATCCTCAGCACCGAGCAGAAGCGCTACGGTAAGGGCGAGCTAATGGCGGAGTGGGTCGAAGGCATTCCAATGAAGCGCGCCGGCAAACCGGAAGACGTTGCCGGGCTGGTGGCGTTTCTCGCCTCCGACGACGCGCGCTACCTCACCGGGCAGACCATCAATATCGATGGCGGCTTGATTATGTCGTAATGCCGCCAGCCTGGCATTTTTCAGGTCAGGCTACACAAATCATCTCCCGGAGGCGGTGCTGCGCACCTGTCCGGGCTACCCGACGGCACAAGCCCCGTAGCCCGGACAGGCGCAACTCGCCGCCTCCGGGAACGCCAACACCGGGCATGCTAAAGAATATTTTTTAGAGAGAAATAACTATGATCGCAAAAGATTTTGCCCAACAGCTATTTAATCTGCAGGACCGCGTAGCCTTTGTCACCGGCGCGGGCAGCGGCATCGGCCAGATGATTGCTTACGGACTCGCCAGCGCGGGGGCCCGGGTCGTTTGCTTCGATCTACGTGAAGACGGCGGTCTTGCTGAAACCGTCAAAAATATTGAGGCGATCGGCGGCGGAGCCTGTTTTTACACCGGCGATGTTCGTCAGCTTAGCGACCTACGCGCCGGCGTCGCGCTGGCGAAAAGCCGCTTTGGCCGCCTTGATGTCGCCGTAAACGCCGCCGGGATTGCTAATGCCAATCCGGCGCTGGAAATGGAAACCGAGCAGTGGCAGCGGGTTATCGATATTAACCTTACCGGCGTGTGGAACTCCTGTAAGGCGGAAGCTGAACTGATGCAGGAATCCGGCGGCGGCTCGATTATTAATATCGCTTCCATGTCCGGCATTATTGTTAACCGCGGCCTCGATCAGGCGCACTACAACTGCTCGAAAGCGGGCGTGATCCACCTGTCGAAAAGCCTCGCGATGGAGTGGATCGGCAAAGGGATCCGCGTTAACTCCATCAGCCCAGGCTACACCGCCACGCCGATGAACACCCGCCCTGAGATGGTTCATCAGACCCGCGAGTTCGAAAGCCAGACGCCGATCCAGCGCATGGCGAAGGTTGAAGAGATGGCCGGTCCGGCGCTGTTCCTTGCCAGCGACGCGGCATCATTCTGTACCGGGGTTGATCTGGTTGTCGATGGCGGCTTTGTCTGCTGGTAAGACGGTATAACAATGCGGGGAGCTTTCCCCGCATTTCCCTCCCTGACGATGATCACAGCACACAGGCAATCATTATGTATCGCCACTATCAGGCCCTGATTTTTGATATGGATGGCACGCTTTTTGACACCGAACCTTTGCACCGCAAAGCGTGGCTGAGCGTATTCGCTGCCGACAATATCACCATTTCTGAAGAGGAGCTGATTCCGTTCAATGGTTCAGCGCCCTGGCAGGTGGCCAGCCAGCTTGTGGCCTTAAAAGGATTACGAGCCGATCCGTTCTCCCTGGCCGAGCGTAAAAAACAGGCGATCGAGAACTTGCTGCAGACGGTCGATATTCAGCTTTTACCGGCCATGAAGATTTTACAGCAGTGGCAGGGCAAAATTCCCCTGGCGCTGGGAACCGGAAGCGAACGTAGCACCGTGGATATACTGCTTGCACGCTTTCAATTAACTCAGCATTTCGCCGCTATCGTCTCCGCTGACCGGGTTAAAAATCATAAACCCGCCGCCGACACTTTTTTATTATGTGCCAGCGAGCTTAAGGTTCAGCCTGAACGCTGCCTGGTTTTTGAAGACTCACGATTTGGTATTGAAGCCGCAAAAAATGCAGGTATGGACGTGGTCGACGTCAATACTCTGACGCCTGCCAGATAAGCATTATGCAGGGTGGCGGCGCTTTTGCTTTTAACCGGTCTCTGTTCTCTCGCCGTCCATCCTGCTCCCGGATCAGCAGAAAAAAGGTGCCTTAAGGTTCCTTACCCAGCCTGCGGATAAGCGGGGATAGCTCCCCGCATACCGGCTACTTCTTCGTTTCGTAAGCGAGAACGGCCTTGAACTCCATACTACGTTCTTTGATGCTCAGCTCGCACAGCGAGTCGTGCACCATTAACGTCAATCCCAGCGCTGTCAGACACAGCACGATGATTGCCACCAGGGCGTATTTTGTCAGCATCTCGTTGCCTCCATGCGAAGAAGAGGCTACTATCCAACGTGCTAGGGTTGGATCGTGAGCCTCAGGTTGATGGGAACATCTCCTGGGGCTTCGTCTTTCTGAATCCTCACCTAAGCCTGAACGCAGAAAGCCTCAGGCACCCGCCGCCATCATACGCTTCCCTGCGCTTTTCACTGTATATTTAACCAGCTGCAATCCTTTTTCAGAAAACGTTTAGATAGCCTACATTCCGGGGAAGGTCACGCTGTTGCCCGGCGCTTCGCGATGCAGGTGGATAAAGTTCAAATGACGCTCGTACTGGTCAAGAATATCGGTAATGACCTGCTCTTTGCTGTAGTCCATCAGGTCGTTGCCCTGACTCCCTTCCAGCAGGAAGGTCTCCAGACGATAGTAGGTCGACTTCCCGCTGCGCGCCCGGTAGGTAAAGCCGGGAATGGAGTACTGCTGCGGCCAGATCTGATAAACAAAGTTCTGCTCGTCGCCCATATGCACCAGCAGGTCGAGATGGCCCAGGTTGTCCCCCTCTTCCGGCGGCAGGCTTTTCAGCTCGACGTAGGCGCCGCGCAGCTTCAGCTCCTGCGCCACCTCTTCCATCGCCGGGAAGCACACCGTCTCCATCATCTGGCGGGTATAGCGCGTGCCGGGATAGTTCATCAGCCGCGACAGGCGCTTCTTCCAGCTCAGGCGATCCTGCACGCCCAGCGGTCGCGGGGCGGTGTCGCGGTTGGCGCTCTCGCGGCGATAATCCTCAACCTTCAGCGACTTATATAACCCCGCCATCACGAAGAAGATCACGAAGCTAAACGGCAGCCCCATAATCACCGTCGCGTTCTGCAGGGCGGAAATGCCGTTAGTCATCAGCATCCCCAGGGTCAGCAGGCCGATAACCACCGACCAGAAGATCCGCAGCCAGTTTGGCGCATCGCTGTTGATATCCTTCAGCTTCGAGGTGAAGTTACCCAGCACCAGCGCCCCGGAATCCGCGGAGGTCACGTAAAACAGCAGGCCGGTAATCGTCGCCACCGAAGCGCTAAAGGTAAACGCCGGATACTGCGCCAGCAGGTTATAGAAGCCGCGCTCCGGGTGGGCGACCGCCTCGGCGGCGAAGGCCTCATTGCCGTGGATGATTTCATACAGCGCGCTATTGCCGAACACCGACAGCCACAGCAGCGTAAAGGTGAACGGGATAATCAGCGTTCCCACCACAAACTGACGAATGGTGCGCCCGCGTGAAATACGCGCCAGGAACAGGCCGACAAACGGCGACCACGCCACCCACCACGCCCAGAAGAACAGGGTCCAGTTGTTCATCCACTCGACCGGACGATCGAAGGCGAAGCTGTTGAGGGTCATGCCCATAAAACGATTCACATAGTCGCCAACATTGAGCACCAGCGCGTTGAGCAGAAACTCGGTGTCGCCCATAAACAGGATAAACAGGATCAGCCCGAGGGCCAGCACCACGTTAAGCTCGGAAAGGATACGAATGCCTTTATCCACCCCGGAGGTCACGGAGATGGTGGCGATAATGACCGATAGCACGATCAGCGCCGCTTTCGCGCCCAGCGAATCCGGAATATCAAACAGCACGCTGAGGCCGTAGTTTAGCTGCACCACGCCAATCCCGAGGGTGGTGGCGATACCAAAAATGGTGCCGATAACGGCGGCGATATCCACGCTGTGGCCGATTGGGCCATTAATCTTTTTGCCGAAGATCGGATAGAGCGCGGAGCGGATGGTCAGGGGTAAATTATAACGATAGCTAAAGTATCCCAGCGCCATCCCCATCAGGGCATACATCGACCAGCCGGTCAGCCCGTAGTGAAACAACGTCCATACCATCGCCTGGCGCGCCGCCTCCATGGTCTGCCCCGCCCCTTCCGGCGGCTGCATATACTGGGTCACCGGTTCGGCGACGGAGAAAAACATCAGGTCGATACCGATACCGGCGGCGAACAGCATTGCCGCCCAGCTCATGACGCTAAACTCCGGCTTCGAGTGCTCCGGCCCGAGCTTCACCGAACCGAAACGCGAGCAGGCGATGCACACCACAAACACGATATACAGCGTTGCCGCCAGCAAATAGTACCAGCCGAAGGTCTTTGAAACCCAGTTCAGGGTACGGCCAATCCAGGCCGCGGAAAAATCGCTGAAGAAGAGAGTCATCAGGGAAAACAACAAAATCAGTCCGGCGGAGGTATAAAAAACCACCGGATTGATTTTGTCCTTTTCTCTGCTCGGCGAAAGGTCTGTCATCCATTCTCCTTACTTTTTTTGCAACTATTAAAACCAAAATCGGCAACAATTAAGACACATTTTATATTGAACGTCCAATCAAAAACCGCTTTAATAGATAAACAAAGCTGATGAATGGAGTCTGAGAAATGCCCAAACTGGGGATGCAACCGATACGGCAGCGGCAGCTGATTGACGCGACCCTGGCCGCCATCAATGAAGTGGGAATGCACGATGCCACCGTCGCGCAGATCGCCCGACGTGCTGGCGTATCGACCGGCATCATCAGCCACTATTTCAAAGATAAGAACGGCCTGCTGGAGGCGACGATGCGCGATATCACCGGCCAGCTGCGCCAGGCGGTGTTGAGCCGCCTGCACGCCCTGCCCGGGGCCGGCCCGCGGGAACGCCTGCGCGCCATCGTGGCCGGCAACTTCGACGAGAGTCAGATAAGCAGCGCGGCAATGAAGGCCTGGCTCGCCTTTTGGGCCAGCAGCATGCATCAGCCGATGCTCTATCGCCTGCAGCAGGTCAGCAGCCGACGACTGCTGTCGAATATCGTCTATGAGTTTCAGCGCGCCCTGCCGCGCGAAGAGGCGCAGGAGGCCGGGTACGGTCTCGCCGCGCTGATCGACGGGCTGTGGCTACGCGCGGCGCTGAGCGGTAAACCGCTCGATAAAGCCCGCGCCGAAACGCTCGCCGAGCACTTCATCAGCAAATATCTGCCACCGACTTCTCAATAATGGAGGACCCATGTCCCGAATGGCCGAACAGCAGCTTTACATCGACGGTGGTTATGTTTCCGCCACCAGCGGTAAAACCTTCGAGACGATTAACCCCGCCAACGGGGAAGTGCTGGCGACCGTCCAGGCCGCCGGCCGCGAAGACGTCGACCGGGCGGTAAAGAGCGCCCAAAAAGGGCAAAAAATCTGGGCGGCGATGAGCGCCATGGAACGTTCGCGCATTTTGCGTAAAGCGGTCGACATTCTGCGCGAGCGCAACGACGAACTGGCGCGTCTGGAAACTCTCGATACCGGCAAACCGCTGAGCGAAACCGCCGCCGTCGATATCGTCACCGGCGCTGATGTCCTGGAGTACTACGCGGGCCTGATCCCGGCGCTGGAAGGGAGCCAGATCCCGCTACGCGAAAGTTCATTCGTCTATACCCGCCGGGAACCGCTGGGCGTCGTCGCCGGGATCGGTGCCTGGAACTACCCGATCCAGATCGCCTTATGGAAATCAGCCCCGGCGCTGGCGGCCGGGAACGCGATGATCTTTAAGCCGAGTGAAGTCACCCCGCTCACCGCCCTGAAGCTGGCGGAAATTTACCGCGAAGCGGGACTCCCGGCGGGCGTATTTAACGTGCTGCCGGGCACCGGCGCCGAAACCGGCCAGTATCTCACCGAGCACCCGGACATCGCCAAAATCTCCTTTACTGGCGGCGTCGCCAGCGGCAAAAAAGTGATGGCCAACTCCGCCGCCTCCTCACTGAAGGAAGTGACTATGGAGCTGGGCGGAAAATCACCGCTGATCGTCTGCGAAGACGCCAACCTCGACCTCGCCGCCGACATCGCGATGATGGCTAATTTCTACAGTTCAGGCCAGGTCTGCACCAACGGCACCCGGGTATTCGTTCCGGCGCGCCTGAAAGCGGCATTTGAAGAGAAAGTCCTCGCCCGCGTGGCGCGTATCCACCCCGGCGATCTGTTTGCTGAAAGCACCAACTTCGGACCGCTGGTGAGCTTCCCGCACCGCGAGAACGTGCTGCGCTACATCGAGACGGGTAAACAAGAAGGCGCGCGCCTGCTCTGCGGCGGCGAAGTGCTGAAAGGAGAAGGCTTCGACCACGGCGCGTGGGTCGCCCCGACGGTATTTACCGACTGCGATGACCAGATGACCATCGTCCGCGAAGAGATCTTCGGCCCGGTGATGTCGATTCTGAGCTACGACGATGAGGAAGAAGCGGTTCGCCGCGCCAATGCCACCGAATACGGCCTCGCCGCTGGCGTCGTCACGCCGGATTTAAACCGCGCCCATCGTCTGATTCATCGGCTGGAGGCCGGGATCTGCTGGATCAACACCTGGGGCGAATCCCCTGCGGAGATGCCGGTCGGCGGCTACAAGCACTCCGGGATTGGCCGCGAAAACGGCGTACAGACGCTGCACAGCTACACCCAGATAAAATCCATCCAGGTTGAGATGGGTCAGTTTCAATCCATATTTTAACCAGGAGGTCATTTTTGCAGTTTGACTACATTATTATTGGTGCCGGTTCCGCCGGCAACGTACTGGCTACACGACTGACGGAAGATCCTGACACCACCGTCCTGCTGCTGGAAGCGGGCGGCCCGGATTACCGTTTCGACTTCCGCACCCAGATGCCCGCCGCGCTGGCGTTTCCTCTACAGGGGCGTCGCTATAACTGGGCCTACGAGACCGAGCCTGAACCGCATATGAACCATCGCCGCATGGAGTGCGGACGCGGTAAGGGACTCGGCGGATCCTCGTTAATCAACGGCATGTGCTATATCCGCGGCAACGCTATGGATCTTGATAACTGGGCCTCGGCGCCGGGGCTTGAGCACTGGAGCTACCTGGACTGCCTGCCCTATTACCGCAAAGCAGAATCCCGCGATATCGGCGCCAACGATTACCACGGCGGCGACGGCCCGGTCAGCGTCACCACGCCAAAGCAGGGCAATAATCCGCTGTTCCACGCGATGATTGAAGCCGGCGTACAGGCTGGCTATCCGCGCACCGACGATCTTAACGGCTACCAGCAGGAGGGGTTTGGCCCGATGGATCGTACCGTAACGCCGCAGGGACGCCGCGCCAGTACCGCGCGCGGCTATCTCGACCAGGCGCGCGCGCGTCCCAATCTGACTATTCGCACCCATGCGCTGACCGATCATATTATTTTTGCCGGCAAGCGCGCCGTCGGCGTCGAGTGGCTGGAGGGCGACAGCACCGCGCCGTCGAAAGCGACCGCCAATAAAGAAGTGCTGCTCTGCGCGGGGGCTATCGCTTCGCCGCAAATTCTGCAGCGATCCGGCGTCGGCAGCCCGGAACTGTTGCGCCAGTTCGATATTCCGCTGGTACACGCCCTGCCGGGCGTCGGGGAAAACTTGCAGGATCATCTGGAGATGTATCTGCAGTACGAATGCAAAGAGCCGGTGTCGCTTTACCCGGCGCTGCAGTGGTGGAACCAGCCGAAAATCGGCGCCGAATGGCTGTTCGGCGGAACCGGCATCGGCGCCAGCAACCAGTTTGAAGCGGGCGGATTTATTCGCAGCCGGGAAGCCTTTACATGGCCGAATATTCAGTATCACTTCCTGCCGGTCGCGATTAACTACAACGGCTCAAACGCGGTGAAAGAGCACGGCTTCCAGTGCCACGTTGGCTCTATGCGCTCCCCGAGTCGCGGCCACGTGCGGCTGAAATCGCGCGATCCGCACGAACATCCGGCGATTCTGTTTAACTATATGTCCAGCGAACAGGACTGGCAGGAGTTTCGCGATGCGATTCGGATTACCCGCGAAATCATGCATCAGCCGGCGCTGGATAACTATCGCGGCCGGGAGATCAGCCCGGGTGCGGAGTGCCAGAGCGATGCCGAGCTGGATGAGTTCGTGCGCAATCATGCGGAAACCGCCTTCCATCCGTGCGGCACCTGTAAAATGGGCTATGACGAGATGGCGGTGGTCGATGGCGAAGGTCGGGTTCACGGACTGGAAAGCCTGCGCGTGGTCGACGCCTCGATCATGCCGCAGATTATTACCGGCAACCTTAACGCGACCACAATTATGATTGGCGAAAAAATGGCTGATGCCATTCGCGGCCGTCAGCCGCTGCCGAAGAGCACGGCGGCGTATTACGTGGCGAACGGCGCGCCGGTTCGCCGGTAAGAGGCGGTTCCCGTCACCCCGCCCTCTCCCCAACGGGGCGAGGGCGAAAACCGCATCAGTAGCCCCCTCAAGCCCTGTGCCGGGAGGCAACGTTTGCGCCGAACGGCTCCCTCTCCCTCCGGGAGAGGGAAAACTAGCGAAAATCTTCCAGCCGCTTTATCTGCCGTCCATTAGCATCAAAATTCTCCGGCGCCAGCCAGGCCCGCAGCGCCGCATCGCGCGCGGGCCATTCGCTGTCAATAATCGACAGCATATCGCTATCGCGGGTTCGTCCTTTACGCACCATCCTCTGGCGAAGGCGTCCTTCCCAGGTGAATCCCAGTCGGTCAGCGGCGCGGCGGGAAGCAATATTCATTGAGTCACACTTCCACTCCAGTCGACGATAGCCATGGGCAAAACCATTTTGCAGCAGCAGCCAGACCGCCTCGGTGCCGAGCGGCGTATTTTTCATCGCCCGCGACCAGGTGACGTGGCCAATCTCCACCGTGCCCATCGCCCGCTCAATCGCCATATAGCTGACCAGCCCGACGGCTCGCTCGCAGCGCAGATCGACAACCGCGTAGGGCACCAGTCCGTCATCCATAACCTTGCCGGTGATCCAGTTCGCCGTTGACTCAACGCTCTGCGGACGCGTGCTCGCCAGCCACGTCCAGTCACTGTCGTCGCCGAGAGCATAGGCAGCAAACAGATCCGCCGCGTGCCGGTCGGTATCCAGCGGCTCCAGTCGGCAATAGCGGCCATTTAACGCCGTGCGGCGCAGAAGTCCCGCCCCCCGCCACCCGGGCACGCGATCGTTGACCTGCTGACCAAATTCATTAATTTCCGGCACGCTTATCTCTCCCGTATTGTTATCAAATTGTTATAGCAAGAAAGCCGAACGGCCGAAGGAGATGCCCGGTACGATCGATCGTCATAACCCATTGGTGTTGCTTATGCTTTTTAAGCATAAACTTAGCCGATCTTTGACTTTACGCCCGTAATTAAGCGGCCTAACGTAGCGAAACATCAATAATCACAATAACTTTTTTCAGGGATCGCATATGACTAAAAAACTGCTGCCGCTGCTGGCGCTCGCCGCGTTATCCGCCGCCGTTCACGCCGCCACGCCGCCGGGGACTCTGGTGGTCGCCCAGGGCCTCGACGATATCGTCAGCCTCGACCCGGCGGAAGCCAACGAGCTCTCCAGCATCCAGACGGTACCGAGCCTTTATCAGCGTCTGGTGCAGCCGGACCGCGATAACCCTGAAAAAATCACCCCGATCCTGGCCGAAAGCTGGCAGGCCGATCCGGCGGCGAAAACGCTGACCATCAAGCTAAAGCCCGACGCCAAATTCGCCTCCGGTAACCCGCTACGCCCGGAAGATGTCATTTACTCATACACCCGCGCGGTCACCCTGAACAAATCGCCGGCATTTATTCTTAACGTCCTCGGCTGGCAGCCGGATAACATCGCCAGCCAGTTGAAGAAGGTAGACGACCATACCCTCACGCTACGCTGGACTGCCGACGTCAGCCCGGCGGTGGCGCTGAATATTCTCTCCACGCCGATTGCCTCTATCGTCGATGAGAAACAGGTCGCCCCGAACGCCAAAGATAACGACTTCGGCAACGGCTGGCTGAAAATGCACTCGGCGGGCAGCGGCGCGTATAAAATGCGGGTCTATCAGCCGCATCAGGCCATCGTGCTGGAGGCCAACAGCAGCGCACCCGGCGGCGCGCCGAAGCTGAAAAGCATCATCATTAAAAACGTTCCGGACCCGGCCTCACGTCGTCTTCTCATCCAGCAGGGTGATGCTGACGTGGCGCGCGATCTCGGCGCCGACCAGATTGCGGCTCTGCAGGGTAAAGCGGGCGTCAAGGTTCTCAGCATCCCCTCCGCTGAGCAGAACTATCTGGTCTTTAATACCGGCAACAGCGCTAACCCGCTGCTGAAAAACCCGGCCTTCTGGGAAGCGGCGCGCTGGCTGGTGGATTACAACGGCATCACGAAAGATTTGCTGAAAGGGCAATATTTCGTCCATCAGAGCTTCCTGCCGGTCGGCCTGCCGGGCGCGCTGGAGAATAACCCGTTTACATTCAACCCGCAAAAAGCCAAAGACATCCTCGCTAAAGCGGGCATTAAAGAGGCGCATTTCACCCTCGACGTCGAAAACAAGCCGCCGTTTATCACCATTGCTCAGTCGATGCAGGCGAGCTTCGCCCAGGGCGGCGTGAAGGTGGATTTGCTGCCGGCCGCGGGTAGCCAGGTCTATGCTCGCGTGCGCGCCAAACAGCATCAGGCGGCGATTCGGCTGTGGATCCCTGACTATTTCGACGCCCACTCTAACGCCAGCGCCTTTGCCTACAACGACGGTAAATCCAGTACCGTCGCCGGGCTAAACGGCTGGCAGATCCCGGAGCTGAATAAAGCGACCCTGGCGGCAGTCGCCGAGCCGGACGCAGCGAAGCGCCAGGATCTGTATAAAAACATGCAGGAGGAACTGCAGCGCAATTCGCCTTACGTGTTTATCGATCAGGGTAAAACCCAGATTGTGGTTCGCGATAACGTGAAGGGTTATCAGCAGGGTCTCAATGCCGATATGGTGTGGTATGACCGGGTAACCAAATAACGCCTGGGGCAGGTACGATCAGGTAGCCCGGACAGGCGCAACGCGCCGCCTCCGGGAACGCAGGCCCCGATACCTTATGTTTTCCCGTTGGCGCTGCGCTGACCGGGCTACAACAACAGATCGCACCAGCTGATAACACTGTACTTTTTACCAACGGAATAACCATGTCTGCTGTTTTACCTCCCCGAGCAGAGCGGCGCGCAAAACGCCCCCTGCTCGCGCTGTTTCAGGGACTGCTGACGCTGGCCCTGACGCTGCTCGGCCTGCTGCTGGTGACCTTTGCGCTCTCTGCGCTGTCGCCGGTTGATCGGGTGCTGCAAATCGTCGGCGACCACGCCAGTCAGTCCACCTATGATCAGGTGCGCCACCAGCTCGGCCTCGACCAGCCGTTGCCGCTGCAGTTCTGGCACTATCTGCTGAATCTCGCCCACGGCGATCTTGGAATCGCCAGCTCAACCGGCCAGCCGGTGCTGCACGACCTGCTCGCCGCTTTCCCGGCAACCCTCGAACTGGCCACGCTGGCGTTGATTATCGGCGCGCTGTCGGGCGTTATCGCAGGCGTTCTCTGCGCCCGCTACGTCGGCTCGCCGTGGGATCTGGCGATGCGCACCTTTACGCTGCTCGGCAACTCGGTGCCGATCTTCTGGCTCGGCCTGCTGATGCTGGCGCTGTTTTACGCCAAACTGCAGTGGACGCCGGGGCCGGGGCGGCTGGACGATATTTATCAGTACACCGTCGAACCGCGCACCGGCTTTGCGCTCATTGATACCTGGCTCTCGGGTGATAAAGAGGCGGTTAAAAACGCCGCCGGGCACCTGCTGCTGCCGGTGCTGCTGCTGGCCTATTACTCTCTGGCGAGCATCACCCGCCTGACCCGTTCCGCCTGCCTGAGCGAAATGAACAAAGAGTACATCCTGCTGGCGCGCGCCAAAGGGGCCGGTGAGATGACGATTCTGCTGCGTCACGTCCTGCCCAATATCCGCGGCACCCTGCTGACGGTGACCGCCCTCGCCTGGACCTCCATGCTGGAAGGGGCGGTGTTGACCGAAACCGTCTTCTCCTGGCCGGGAATTGGCCGCTATCTGACCACCGCGCTCTTTGCCGGCGATACCACGGCGATTATGGGCGGTACGCTGCTGATCGGCGCGAGCTTTGTGCTGATTAATAACCTCACCGACCTGCTGGTGCGGCTGACCGATCCGAGGATACGCTGATGCCTGGCTACCTTTTTTTACGCCACCTGCGCCGTTCTCCCGCCGCCTTTTGCGGTCTGATCATCATTACGTTACTCCTGCTGATTGCGCTCTTTGCCCCCTGGCTGGCTCCGCTCGACCCGAACTGGCAGGACGCCGCCGCGCGGCTGCAGGGTCCGGGCGCGCGGCACTGGCTCGGCACCGACAGCTACGGTCGCGATCTTCTCTCAAGGCTGATTTTCGGCACCCGTCCGGCGCTGGGGCTGGTTGCGCTGGTGACGGCGATTACGCTCCCCGCCGGTCTGCTGGTGGGGATCCTGTCCGGCTATTACGGCGGCTGGCTGGAGCGCGTGCTGATGCGTTTTACCGACGTGGTAATGTCGATGCCGCGGCTGATTCTGGCCTTCGCGTTTGTCGCGATGCTCGGCCCGGGCCTGGTGAACGGCGCCCTGGCGCTGGCGCTAACGACCTGGCCCGCTTACGCCCGTCAGGCGCGCAGCGAAATTCAGCGCCTGCGCCACAGCGACTATCTGGCGGCGGCGGAGATGATGGGCATTCGCGGCTGGCGTCTGCTGATTGGCCATATTCTGCCGCTCTGTCTGCCCTCGGCGATCGTCCGGCTGGCGCTGGATCTAGCCGGGATTATTCTCGCCGCTGCCGGTCTCGGCTTCCTTGGCCTCGGCGCCCGCCCGCCAATGGCGGAATGGGGCGCGATGATCGCTGACGGCATGCAGGTCATTTTTGACCAGTGGTGGATCGCCGCCGCCCCTGGCGCCGTCATCCTGATCGCCAGCCTGGCGTTTAACCTGCTGGGCGATGGCCTGCGCGACGTTCTGGAGCCGCAACATGACTGATACTCGTCTGATCGTTCAGGGACTGACCATCGACTATCCCACCGCCAGAGTGGTGGACCATTTAAGCTTCACGCTCGGCAACGAGCGGCTGGCGCTGGTCGGCGAATCCGGCTCCGGTAAATCCATGACCGCACGCGCCCTGATGGGGCTGGTCCGCCGGCCCGGCGTCGTCAGCGCCGATGCGCTCAACGTGCTGGGGCGCGACGCATTAACCCTTCGCGAGCGCGGCTGGCGCGAGCTACGCGGCAACGATATTGCGATGGTGCTGCAGGACCCGCGCTACGCGCTCAATCCGGTAAAAAGCATTCAGGCGCAGCTGGAAGAGGCATTAACTCTGCATCAGCGCCTTAGCCGCCGCGCACGGCTGGAGGCGGTCAAAGCCGCCGTTGCCGCCGTCGGTCTGGATTTACCGGTGCTCAACCGCTATCCTGGCGAACTCTCCGGCGGGATGGGCCAGCGGGTGATGATTGCCCTTGCGCTGCTCAATAATCCGCAGGTGCTGATCGCCGATGAGCCCACTTCAGCCCTCGATGCCCGACTGCGCAATCAGATCCTTGAACTGCTGGTAGAGCAGTGCGAACAGCGGCGGATGGCGATGCTATTGATTAGCCACGACCTGCCGCTGGTGGCCGAGCACTGCCAGCGGGTGCTGGTCCTGTATCAAGGGAAAAAGGTCGATGAGATGGCGGCGCGAGATCTGCCGACGGCGACGCATCCCTACACCCGTACGCTCTGGACCTGTCGCCCGGCCGCGCAAACTTACGGTCAGATGCTGCCGACCCTCGACCGAACCCTGAACTTGACGGAGGCGGCGCATGGCAATCGTTAATCTCAACAATCTACAGGTGAATTTTGCTGAAAAAACCGCGGTGTCCGCCGCCAGCTTTGCCGTTGATGCAGGGGAAACGTTCAGCCTGATCGGCGCATCCGGCTGCGGAAAATCAACGATTCTCCGGGTATTAGCCGGGCTGCAGCGGGACTGGCGCGGCCGAGTTGAACTGTTCGATAAGGCCATTACGCCGGGCGCGCGTTTTCAGGGCGAGCTGCGGCGCAACGTACAGATGGTGTTTCAGGACCCGTACGCCTCGCTGCATCCCAATCATACGCTATGGCGTACGCTGGCGGAGCCGCTGAAAATTCACGCTATCGGCGAGATCGAGCAGCGGGTGTCCACCGCCCTGGAAGAGGTGGGGCTGCCTGCCGACGCCGCGCGCCGCTATCCGCACCAGCTTTCCGGCGGCCAGCGCCAGCGGGTGGCGATTGCTCGCGCGCTGCTGCTGCGGCCAAAGATTCTGCTGCTGGATGAGCCAACGTCGGCGCTGGATATGTCGGTGCAGGCGGAAATACTGAATCTGCTCAATCGGCTAAAGCAGGAGCACGGAATGACCTATCTGCTGGTCAGCCACGATGCCGATGTGATTGCCCATATGTCGGACCGGGCAGCGTTTATGGCGGAAGGCGTGATTCAGCGCTTCTTTGACCGCGAAGCGCTGGCGAACGGCGAACATCGGTTAGACTAAAACCCGCCCCCGCTTGCGGGGCTACGGGTTCGCCGCCATCTGCGAGAAGGTCGCCCGGGTAAGGCGTTTACGCCGCAACCCGGGAAATCATCCCCTTACTGAGCCAGGTTCGCGAAGCGGGCGAATACCGCATCAAAAATCGCCAGGCCTTTTGCCACCTGCCCGGCGCTGATGGTGCACGGCGGCACCACATGAATGCGGTTCTCCACCACAAACGCCAGCAGGCCGGCCTCGGTTAACGCGCTTTTAATGGCCGCCATATCGGCAGCGCCCAGCGGCGTTTTATGTTCGCGGCTGTTGACCAGCTCCAGCGCCTGGAACAGACCGCGGCCGCGCACGTTGCCGATAATCGCGTGCTTCTCCGCCAGCGCCTCCAGCCCCGGACGCAGCACCTCGTTGCCGATGGTCGCCGCGTTCTCCACCACCTTCTCTTCCTTCATCGCGTCAATGGTGGCGACAATCGCCGCCATCGCCAGCGGATGGCCGGAATAGGTCAGCCCCCCGGCAAAGAAATGGTCATCAAAGTAGCGGGCGATAGGCTCGCTAATCAGCACGCCGCCGGCCGGGACGTAGCCCGCATTGACCCCTTTGGCGAAAGTCACCAGATCCGGCACCACGCCATCCTGCTCGAAGGCAAACCAGCTCCCGGTACGACCAAAACCGGCCATCACTTCATCAAGGATCAGCACAATACCGAACTCATCGGCCAGCGCCCGCACCCCCTGCATATAGCCCTCGGGCGGGACAAGAATCCCGGCGGTGCCCGGAATCGACTCCAGCAGAATCGCGGCTATCGCGTTCGGGCCTTCGCATTCAATCATCCGCCGCAGATGGGCCAGCGCGCGCTGGCACTCCTCCTCTTCCGTCGCGGCGTTAAATTCGCTGCGATAGAGGTAGGGATTGAAAAAGTGTACGTGGCCGCGGGAATACTCGTTCGGCACCCGGCGCCAGTCGCCGGTGGCGGCAATCGCGCTGCCGGTGTTGCCGTGATAGGAGCGATAGGCGGAGAGCACTTTATCGCGCCCGGTATAGAGCCGCGCCATGCGGATGGCGTTCTCGTTGGCGTCAGCGCCGGCGTTGGTGAAGAACACTTTGCTAAAGCCTTCCGGCGCCAGCTCGACGATGCGCTTCGCCGCTTCGCCGCGGGCGAGGTTGGCGGTGGCGGGCGCGATGGTCACCAGCTCTTCCAGTTGGGCTTTCATCGCCGCCAGCACGCGCGGATGTTGATAGCCAATGTTGACGTTGACCAGCTGGCTGCTGAAATCCAGGTAAGTATTGCCTTCGTAATCCCACAGCTCGCAGCCTTTAGCCCCGGCGATCACCAGCGGATTTAAATTGCCCTGCATCGACCATGAATGAAACACATAAGCGCGATCCAGCTGCCGAACTTCATCATTGCTTATCGCTACCTCGTTCTGTAGTGCCAGCTTCATACCCTGCCCTCTCTCATGTCGTTGTTGTTGGCCTCATCATTGGTCGTTCAGGGCAGAAACGGATAGAGCCAGTCAGGCGAAAATGATGTGACACCGTGTCACATCGCCGCGCGCCGACTGGCTCTGTGCCCGCGCGCGCGGGGTTTTTATAGTGGGAGCGACAACCTGCACAGGAGAATGAAATGGCAACGAGCAAAGTGGTGTTTATTACCGGGACGACCTCGGGTTTTGGGGAAGCAGCGGCGCAGGTCTTCGCCGATGCGGGCTGGTCGCTGGTGCTGAGCGGACGCCGTTTTGAGCGGCTGAAGGCGCTACAGGATAAGCTCGCCTCGCAGGTGCCGGTGCACATTATCGAACTCGACGTCCGCGATAGCGATGCGGTCGCCGGGGCCGTGGCGGCGCTGCCCGCTGAATTCGCCGATATCACGACGCTGATTAACAACGCCGGGCTGGCGCTGTCGCCGCAGCCCGCGCAGAAAGTGGATCTGGACGACTGGAAAACGATGATCGACACCAATGTCACCGGGCTGGTCAACGTGACCCATGCCCTGCTACCGACGCTGATTCGTCACGGCGCGGGGGCGAGCATCATCAATATTGGCTCTATCGCCGGGCAGTGGCCCTATCCCGGCAGCCACGTCTACGGTGCCAGTAAGGCTTTCGTGAAGCAGTTCAGCTATAACCTGCGCTGCGATCTGCTCGGGACCGGGGTGCGCGTGACCGATCTCGCGCCGGGTATTGCCGAAACGGAATTTACCCTGGTGCGCACCAAAGGCGACCAGGCGGCGTCGGACAACCTGTATCGAGGCACCACGCCGCTGAGCGCGCGGGATATTGCCGAACAGATGTTTTATATCGCCACCCTGCCGGACCATATGAACATTAACCGGGTCGAGGTAATGCCGGTACGTCAAGCCTGGCAGCCGTTCGCGATCGATCGGGATTAAGGTTTGGTAGGGCGGAGAGGCGCGTAAGCGCCGCCTCCGGGAGAGTTTCATGCAGCTACGGATATGTCTTTGAAACAACGTGTTATGCAGCGATGCCCTGGCCCCCGCTGAAATCGGCGAACCGGAGGGCCGAAGACAAGGGCTGGCCGCCAGGGATGGCGGACAGAGGCGAATCGAGACACGACAAAATTGCCTGGAGCAATTTTGAACAGCGCTTGCGCTGGCCCCGTAGGGGCGAGTCCCAGGGATGGGACGAGTAAGGTCGAGTTGAGCCGACCGCAGGCTGAGGTCCGGGAGGTGAGCGCAGTGCGTAGCACCGATTTCTTTGCGGGACCGCGGAGATTGTAAAGGGGGAGACGGTTTTCTCCCCCTTTACCCGTTCACCTACCGCGGTGAGACATTTTCTGCGGAATAATAGTGAACGGAACTCCTCCCACCCCGTCCCGGGGGCGGCGCTTGACGCGCCTGCCCGGGCTACCCAATCTGCCACCCTCCAACACCGAGCCCGGAAATCCCGGGTCGCGGCGTAAACGCCTTACCCGGGCTACCGCCCCGCAGACGGCTGGAAACCCGTAGCCCCGGTAAGCGCAGCGCGACCGGGGAGATTGGCCGCTGGAGATTACCGGCTGCTCTGCAGAAACTGCCTGACGCGCTCGGAGTCCGGGTTGCTGAAAAACTTCTCCGGCGGCGCTTTCTCAATCAACAATCCCTTCTCAAGAAACACCACCTCATCCGATACCTGGCGCGCAAAGTCCATCTCGTGGGTCACCACCACCATCGTGTAGCCCTCGGCGGCCAGCGCCTTCATCACCCCCAGCACCTCGTTGACCAGCTCGGGGTCCAGCGCCGATGTCGGCTCATCAAACAGAATCACCTCCGGCGACATCGCCAGCGAACGGGCAATAGCCACCCTCTGCTTCTGTCCGCCGGAGAGCGTGATCGGGTAAACGTCGGCTTTATGCGCCATCCCCACTTTCTCCAGCTGCTGCATGGCGATAGCCTTCGCTTCATCACGCTTCATCCCCTTGACGTGCAGCAGCGCTTCGCTGACGTTCTGCTGTACCGTCAGGTGCGGCCACAGGTTAAAGCTCTGAAACACCATCCCTACCCGCTCGCGGATTTTCGACAGCTGACGATGGGACATCGCCCGACCATTTTGCTCATCAATCCCCAGCCGCTGGCCGCTGATGCGGATCTCGCCGCGATCCGGCTGTTCCAGCCAGTTCATGCAGCGCAGCAGCGTTGATTTACCTGACCCCGACGAGCCGAGTATGCTCACCACGGTCCCTTTCTCTACCGTCAGATTGATATCACGAAGAACTTCAACATTATCAAACTGTTTTGAGACGTTTTTGACGCTTACAGCAGTCGTATCAGGCATGACTCATTCCTCTTCTCGCTCCCCAGGCGCTCAGACGCTTAATCAACAGCTCCAGCAGGATGCTGATCGCCCAGTAGAGCCCAATGGCGACAATAAAGGCGTTAAACGGGATAAAATAGGTGGCCTGCACGCTGTTAGCCGCGGCGGTTATCTCCTGGACGGTGATAATGCTGAGGAAAGCGGTATCTTTCAGGCAGATAATCAGCTGATTGCCCATCAGCGGTAGTGCCGATGACAAAATATTGGGCAGAATAATGCGGCGGAATATTTTGTAGCGCGAGAACCCCTGCGCTACCGCCGCCTCGATATAGCCTCCGGAAAAGACCCGACGCTGGCTGCGCAAAATCTCAAAGAAATAGGCGCCGTGGTAGATAATCAGGGCGATTAATCCGGCGGTCCAGGGCTCCAGACTAATACCCACTTGCGGCAGTCCGTAATAGAGCAAATAGGCGAGGATCAAAAAGGGAATCGCCCGCATTAAGCTGACAAAGCCAATAATAAGCCGGTTAAGAGTTTTCTTTTGATACTCGGTTAAATAGCACAGGGCCACGCCAATAATTAAGCCGGCTATTGCCGCAGTAATAAAAAGCTCAAGGGTGGCGAGTAAACCGGCAATAAAGCTGTCGCGCACCGACCAGATAACGGCCCACTGATTCATAGCACCTCCTCTCTTTATCGTGCCAGACGCTTCGCTTTACGCTCGGCCATCCCCTGCAGTTTCAGCAGCAGGCCAATAATCACCACGTACAGCAGACCCGCCGCCAGAATCGGCGAAAGCGGCTCATAGGTGACCGAAGAAATTCGGTTGGTCACGCGCGTCAAATCCACCACGCCAATCACCGCAATGGCGGGACTACCCTTAATCAGGAACGACATCTCATTAACCAGCGCGGGCAGGCTTTCAATCCACATTTGCGGCAGCATGATGTAGCGGAAGTAAGCCCAGCGGCGCATCCCTACCGACTCCGCCGCTTCCCGCTGTTCGCGGGGGAAAGTGCGAAAGGCATTGCGCCAGATTTCGGCGTTGAAGGCCGAGGTGTTGAGCGTCAGCGCCACAATCGCCGCGACGTTTTTATCGAGATTAATCCCGACGGTCGGCAGAGAAAGAAACAGGAACAGCACCAGCGTAACCAGCGGCGTCGCGCGGGCAAGGCTGATATAGACCACCAGCAGCTGATCGATTACCGGGATACGCAGCATGCGCACCAGCGCGATCAGCAGACCAATCACCACCCCAAAGGCAATGGCGATGGCCGAAATCCAGAGGGTCGTCCATGCGCCTTCAATCAGTAACTGCCAGGAAATTGCATCCATGAAGCCCTCCTTCACCTGAACAGGCGGCGGTTTCCCGCCGCAGAACTCATTACAGCCCGGCTAATTTATGGAACTGTTCCGGGCTGGTAATCGCTTCGGTCGGCAGGTCGTCATAGGTTTCGCCAAACCACTTTTTCTGGAGTTCCGCAAGCTTGCCGGTCTCCTTCATGTGGTTCATAAATTTGGTCATATAGGCCAGCAGCTGCGGCGAGTTTTTCGGGATCGGCCACGCCATATAGCCCGGGCCGGATACCGCCAGACCTTTGGCAAACACCTTCGGCTTAGCCTTCGCCAGGTCGTTGACCGAGATAACCACGTTAATCACGTAGTCCAGGCGTTTGTTGGCGAGGTCGGCGTAGGCTTCAGGATAGGAGGGATACTCCACCACCGGCCCCAGCTTACCGCCGGTTTTCTCCAGCATTGCTTTCAGTTCTGGCAGCCTTGCCAGCAGCGCGCTGCCCGCCTGAACGCCCACTTTTTTTCCGCTCAATTCGGCAATGGTATTCAGGGAATTATCGCCCGCGCGTTTGACAAAATAGTGCTGCGCTGACGCCCACGGCGGCGTGAAATCAAAGACCTTGAGACGGTCATCGGTAATCACCGCGCCGGTTAACGCCATGTCGTATTGCCCGGTGGAGACCGCCGCCAATAATCCGGTCCACGGCAGAATGCTCTGGTCGACGTTGAATTTCGCGTATTTACGTAATTCATCGAGCATATCTTTGTTGAAGCCATCCGCCTGGCCGTTATTCATAAAGTTAAAAGGCGCGTAATCATCTTCGGTCGCGACTTTCAGGGTGCCGGATTTTTCTATTTCCGGAAGATCTGCGGCGGCTGCGTGATAAGAAAAGGCCATCGCCATGATGGCGCCCAGACAAATTGAACCTAATGATTTGTTCATTAATTCACCCCTAATTAATTCGCCAGACGTGTTCATTCCAGAACATGAAAAGGTTTTGCAAAATATGTGCCGACGGAAGTTCCGGTCCGCGACTGATGAATACGTTTTTACTGTAGGGAGCGTTTTAAATTTCCGGATAGAGCCAGATTCATCGTGCGGATGTGTCAGTCATTCTCAGGGTGGTATGGAATTTGCTCCGGTTCCTGTACAGAGCGTTTGAGTAAGGAGCCAGCCATGATCCGACACCGGTTACACGTTGATTTCGACCCGCGCCGCGGTTTGCAGGAGCAGGTGCGCGAAACGCTGATTAACGCCATTCTGGGCGGCATTTTTTCCGCCGACACGCCGCTCCCCTCCTGCCGCCAGCTGGCCAGCCAGCTGCGGGTATCGCGCAACACCACGGCGCTGGTGTTTGAGGGGCTGGTTAACGAGGGATATCTGGTGAGCCGCCCGCGCAGCGGTTATTACCTGCATGCGGATTATCAGCACGCAGCTCCCTCCACGGTAACGGAAGCTGCACCGCAGGACGCGGGTTCTGCACCACGCTGGGGCACGCGGCTGCAAATTACCCCCAGTCAGCAGGAGTCGATTCTCAAACCGGCCGGCTGGATGAACTACCGCTATCCGTTTATCTACGGTCAGCCCGATACCCGCCAGTTCCCGCTGACGACCTGGCGCTCGGCGGCGAACTGGCTGCACGGCGGCGTAAGGGACCCGGAGTGGGTGGTGGATCATATCGATCGGGACGTGCCGATGCTGATTGAGCAGATCCGCACCCGGGTGCTGCCCAAACGCGGAATTGTCGCCTCGGCGGACGAGATTCTGATAACCCTCGGTTCGCAAAACGCGCTGTACCTGCTGACCCGCCTGCTGATGTCCCCCGGCACGCGCGTTGGCGTGGAGAATCCCTGTTTTCGCGAGGCTATTAACACTTTTCTGCTTGCCGATACCGATATCGTGCCGCATCCGGTGGATGAACAGGGGATCGTCCTTAATGACGCCCCCTGCGATTACTACTATGTGACTCCCGGGCATCAGGTGCCAACCGGGGTGGCGATGAGCAAAGCGCGCCGCAGCCAGCTGCTGGAGCATGCCGCCCGCCATGATGCGGTGATTATTGAGGACGATTACGACTCTGAAAGTAACTTTATGCTCAACCCGCTGCCGGCGCTGAAGGCCAGCGATCGCTGTGGACGAGTGATCTACGTGAGCAGCCTGTCAAAGGCGCTCTCGCCTGGCCTGCGGCTGGGCTTTATGGTCGCTGACCCGGATCTGATTGACGAAGCCCGGGCGCTGCGGCGGCTGGTGTATCGTCATCCGCCAACCAACATTCAGTATCAGATGGCCCATTTTCTCGCCCAGGGTCATTATGAAACCCACCTGCGGCGCTACCATTACGACTCTGCCCAGCGCTGGGAGCGCCTCAATTACGCGCTGCGGCAGCACCTGCCAGAGTGCCAAATCATCCCCGGCAGCGAACACGCCAATGCCTTCTGGCTGGCCACCCCGGAGCAAATCAACACCCAGCAGCTGACCTGGCGCGCCGCCCACGCCGGGGTGCTGATCGAGCCCGGCGCCCGGCATTTTCTCAGCGACGCGCCGCCGGATAACTTTTTCCGAATGGGCTTTCACGCCATTAACCCTGACGCCATCGAACAAGGCGTGGAGGTGCTGCGCGGCCAGCTGGCGCAGATGGGCTAGCGGTATTGTTCAAATGCCACGGCCTGGCGAACCTCGACCAGCGCCGCGCGCAGGGTATCAAGCGGAACAGAACCGAGGGCGATGCGCAGCGCCTGCGGAACAGTTGCGGCAACGCAGAAGGGTTCGGCGGTCGACACGGAAATATGGCGCGCCATCAGCGTTTTCGCCAGCCGATCGGCCCGACTCTCTTCGCCCAGAGGTAGCCAGAGAAAGTACGAATCCTCATGGCTCACGAAGGGCAGCCCGTCGAGCGCCTCACGGGCAAGCCGCTGCCGCTGCCGCGCATCCTGGCGCTTCTCATTTTCAAAGCGTGCAACCGTGCCATCTTCAATCCAGGCGCAGATCAGCGAGCTCATCAATGACGGCGTATTCCACGTCGTCGCTCGTATGGCGCGCTCAATCTCAGTCCGATAGCGAGGTGGGCAGATGACCGTCCCTACGCGCAGACCGGTAGCGACGTTTTTCGAGAAGCCGGTGACATATACCGTTCTTTCCGGTGCATAGCTCACCAGCTGCGGCGGCGGATTGCGCACCAGGCTGGCATAGGCGGCATCTTCAACGATCAGCAGGTCGTGCTGGCGGGCGAGTTCCGCCAGCGTCTGCCGTTGGCGAGGGCTGAGCACCCAGCCCAGCGGATTGTGCAGCGTCGGCATGGTATACACCGCCCGGACGCGCCGCTGCTGGCATAGTCGGTGGAGCGCATGCAGATCCGGTCCGTCCGCGCGGCAGGGGATCGCCGCCAGTTCCAGATGATACAGCGCCGCCAGAACCTTAAAGCCCGAGTAGGTGAGCGCATCGACCGCCACCACGTCCCCCGGGCGCAGAAGCCCCATCACGGTCACCGCCAGCCCGTGCTGGGCGCCGTTGACGATCAGCACATTTTCCGCGTCAGGGGCAAAGCGGCTGCTGGTCAGATAGCGAGCGATAATTTCACGTTCCGGGAGCCGTCCGGCATGTGGCTGGTAGCGCAGATGAGCCTCGATATCCCCTGCCCCCGCCAGTTGCCTGAGCGCCTCGCGCAGCGCATCCCCCTGCGTCGGCAGCGAAGGATAGTTGAAGTTGAGATCCACAACATCGGCTGCTACCGCCTGCTGATCGACACCGTGTCCCGGCGGTAGCGCGATGTCCCGCACGAAGGTGCCGCGACCGGTTTCGCCGCTGACCAGCCCCATCGCTTCCAGTTCATGATAAACGCGCGTGGCCGTGGCCAGCGAGATCCCTTCGTCGGCGGCAAGCGTACGATGCGTCGGCAGGCGGGTTCCGGCCGGCAGCTGTCCGCTCTGAATCGCCTGCGCGTATCTGTCAACTACCGCTTTGTATCGGGCTTTCATCGGTGAATGTATCTATGACAATAATTTGATTGTATTGGATTGTCCACATTACCATCGGCGCAGTCATGGCTCAAGCGAGCACAGCCCACCCCACTAAGCGAGGTTAGCGTGGTAGATTCAGCGGTTCATAAAACGGTTCCCGGGCCGTGGTCCGGATGGCTTAATGGTTTACTGGGCGTCATTATTTTTAGCGGTTCGCTGCCCGCAACGCGCCTGGCGGTGCTGGATATGGACCCGTTCCTGCTAACCTTTCTGCGCGCCTCCATCGCCGGGCTCCTCGCTATCGCGCTGGTAGTCGGCTTGCGCCAGAAACGGCCGCGCGCATCGCAGCTTGTCCCCCTGGCCATCGTCTCGTCAGGGGTGGTGATCGGCTTTCCGCTCCTCACGGCGCTGGCTTTGCGCCACGTCACTTCAGCGCATTCGATCGTTTTCATCGGGCTATTGCCGTTGATGACGGCCATTTTTGGCGTACTGCGCGGCGGAGAACGTCCGCGCCGCGCTTTCTGGATCTTTTCCGTTATTGGCAGCCTGCTGGTGGTGGGTTTCGCCCTGACGCAACAAGCTGCGGCGTCGCTGAGCGGCGATCTGCTGATGCTGGCGGCGGTGGTCGCCTGCGGCCTCGGCTATGCGGAGGGTGCTAAGCTGACCCGGGAGCTTGGCGGCTGGCAGGTGATTAGCTGGGCGCTGATTATGGCGCTGCCTTTTATGCTGATCGCCTCGTTACTCACCCGGCCAGCGTCATGGAGCGCCATCTCGGTTTCCGCCTGGATTGCGCTCGGCTATGTGTCGCTCTTTAGCATGCTTATCGGTTTTATTTTCTGGTACAAAGGGCTGGCCGCTGGCGGTATCGCCGCCGTCGGCCAGCTTCAGCTATTACAGCCGTTCTTCGGGCTTGGCCTGTCAGCCGCGCTGCTGCACGAAACCGTCAGCCCACTGATGCTGACCGTAACCCTGGGCGTGATTCTGTGCGTTATCGGTTCGCGCAAATTTGGCCGCTGAGGTCGTTCCTGAAAGGGGGGCGCTAATATTGCCCTGGTAGCCCGGACAGGCGCGTAAGCGCCGCCTCCGGGAAAGCCTGCAGGGGTTCCGTTCACTATTATCCCGCAGAAAATGTCTCACCGTGGTACGTAAACGGGTAAAGGGGGAGAAAACCGTCTCCCCCTTTACAATCCCCGCGGTCCCGCAAAGAAATCGGTGCTGCGCACTGCGCTCACCTCCCGGTCCTCAGCCCGCGGTCGGCTCAACTCGACGTCTTGTCTCGATTCGCCTCTGGCCGCCATCCCTGGCGGCCAGCCCTTGTCTTCGGTCCTCCGGTTCGCCGATTTCAGCGGGCACCAGGGCATCGCTGCATAACACGTTGTTTCAGAGGCATATCCGCTGCTGCATGAAAATTTCCCACAGACGGCTGGTAACCCGTAGCCCCGGTAAGCGCAGCGCGACCGGGGAGGACAACCGGTTACACTACCCGCGCGTACTGCAGCATCACCTGCAGCAGCACGTTCGCGCCGGCTTCCACGTGCTCCGGCGACGCATATTCAATTTCGTTGTGGCTGATCCCGTCCTTACAGGGGATAAAAATCATCCCGGTCGGCGCCAGATAGCTCATATACACCGCGTCGTGTCCGGCGCCGGAGACAATCTCCCGCGCGGGATACCCCAGCCGCTGCGCGGCGTCGGCGATCGCCGCCTGGCACTCCGGGTGGAACGGTGCCGCCGGATAGTGGCTCACCTCTTTTAACGCCACCTTCAGGCCGCTCTCCCGCTCGACCCCGGCGATAAACGCCCGCAGCTGGCGGTCCATCTCATCCACCAGCGCATCGCTGATATTGCGCATATCAATCGAAAAAGTGACCTCTCCCGGCACTACGTTACGGCTATTCGGATAGACCTGCACTCTTCCAACCGTACCGCGCCCTTCCTCGCTGCGCCCGGCAATCGCCACCACTTCCTGCATAATGCGGGTCGCTATCTGTAACGCATCCTGACGCAGGCGCATCGGCGTCGGCCCGGCGTGGGACTCCTGGCCGGTCACCACGCAGTCATACCAGCGGATCCCCAGCACGCCCTGCACAATGCCGATAATTTTCTCTTCATCTTCAAGAATCGGCCCCTGTTCAATATGCGCTTCAAAGTAGGCGCCAACCGGATGGTCGCCCGGCGTCTGGCTGCCGATATAGCCGATACGCGCCAGCTCCGCGCCCACGGTTTTACCGTCCGCATCCTGCGCGGCGTAGATGGTCTCCAGCGGGAATACCCCGGCAAACACGCCGGAGCCCATCATCACCGGTACAAAGCGCGACCCCTCTTCATTGGTCCAGAACACCACTTCAATCGGCGCTTCGGTTTCAATCTCCCGATCGTTCAGGGTACGTACCACCTCCAGCGCCGCCAGCACGCCGTAATTACCGTCAAATTTGCCGCCGGTCGGCTGGGTGTCAATATGGCTGCCGGAGACAATCGGCGGCAGCGCCGGATTACGCCCTTCCCGGCGCATAAATACGTTGCCGATTTTATCGACGGTGACGCTCATCCCGGCCGCCTGCGCCCAGCTAATCACCAAATCCCGTCCCTGGCGGTCAAGATCGGTCAGCGTCAGACGGCAGCAGCCGCCCTTCGGCGTGGCGCCAATTTCCGCCAGCGTCATCAGCGAATCCCACAGGCGCGCGCCATTGACCCGGCAGGCGGTGGTTTCGGTTATCGGGGTAAAAAGGACATCACTGCTCATTTCGGTCTCCTTGCATAAACGCGGCGGCCAGCTCAACCAGCAGACGATCGCTGCCGCGCGGGCCCAAAAATGAAATTCCCAGCGGCAGGCCGCCCGTCCGGGCAACCGGCAGCGTCACCTGCGGACGTTGGGTCATGACGGAAATTAACAGCAGATCGTGAGACAGGCGGCGGACCGCCTCTATCTCTTCGGCCTGCGCCGTCAGCAGCGGCGCGCCGTCGGGAACGGTCGGCATCACCAGGACCGCATCGCCCAACTGCGCGTCCCACCAGGCGGTAAAACGCTCGCGCTGCTGGCAGGCGGCGTCAAACTGCGCGCGGGTGACCGCTTTGCCCCAGAAAAAACGCTCGCGGACGTCCGGCCCCAGCTGCAGGCCGTAGCGCTCAATGGTTTCCCCCTGCGCCTGCCAGGCTTCGTAGCCCTGAATCTGGCGGAAGGCGAGATAGATATCATCCACGTCCGGCAGCGGCGCGCCGAGCGGCGTTACCGGGCCGAATAAGCGCGCCAGCGCCTGGCGGACCGGCAGCAGCGCCTGCTGGCTGCGCAGCGGCAGGCGGGAAAACAGCCCTTCATGGCTGGCCAGCCGCACGCCGGTGATATCCGCTCGCCCATCGTCGAACAGACAGGCGGCGACAGTGGAAAAGACCTCCGGCGAGCGGGCAAAGAAGCCACAGGTATCCATGGTGGCGCATAGCGGCTGGCAGCCGTCGAGGGAGAGTCGGCCATGGGTCGGGCGCAGGCCAAACAGTCCGCAGTAGCTTGCCGGCGTGCGTACCGAGCCGCCGGTATCGCTGCCGAGGGCAAAGTCGCACGCCTCGTTCGATACCGCCGACGCCGAGCCGGACGACGATCCGCCGGGGATATGATTCGGCGCGGCGCCGTTGCGCGGAGTGCCGTAATGCACGTTGTGCCCGCTCATCGAATACGCCAGCTCGCTGGTATGGGTTTTACCGATAAAGCGCGCGCCGTTATCTAATAATTTTTGCACCACCGGCGCGGTGCGGGTTTTCACCCCGGACAGCGCCAGCAGATGCGGATTGCCGCCGCCGGTGGGGTAGCCCGCTACGTCAAACAGATCTTTGACCGCAAAAGTTAACCCGCTCAGCGGCCCGCTTAGCGCATGCGCCACCGGATGCGGCGGATAGGGCATAAAAGCGCGAATATCATCCTGCATACTGCTTTCCTCATGGCTTCAGGCGTACAGCGCCTGGTTTTCAACGGACGCACTCAGCTCACGCCAGCGATGGCAGCTCACCACGTGACGCGGCCCGGCCGGTTCGGTAGCCGGCTGGCTCTGCGCACAGGCGGGGCGCGCGTGCGGACAGCGATCGGCGAACGAGCAGCCGGGCGGCAGACGCGAGAGATCCGGCGGCGAGCCGGGGATACAGTGCAGCGCGTCGCCCTTTTTCAGCCCCTCTTTCGGCCGGCTGCCCAGCAGCACCTGGGTATAGGGATGGCGCGGACGATACAGAATCTCCTCAATCGACGCCTCTTCCACGATGCGTCCGGCGTACATTACCGCCACCCGGTCGGCGATCTCCACCGCCGCGCCGATATCGTGGGTCACAAAAATGATCGACAGATCGCGCTGCTTTTGCTGCTCGCGCAGCAGGATCAGGATCTGTATTTGCACCGTGGCATCGAGCGCGGTGGTTGGCTCATCCGCCAGCAGCAGCTGCGGGTTGCAGGAGAGCGCGAGGGCGATCATCGCCCGCTGGCGCATTCCGCCGGACATCTCGTGCGGGTAAGCATCCAGCCGCCGCTCGGGGCTCGGAATGCGTACCTGGCGCAGCGCCTCCAGCGCCCTTTCCCGCGCCGCCTGTCGCGACAGGCCTTCGTGGCGACGCAGCCCTTCGACAATCTGCTGGCCCACGGTATAGACCGGGTCGAAGGCCAGCAGCGGCTCCTGGAAAATCATCGCGCAGCGCGCGCCGCGGTAGCGCCGCAGCTGCCCGGCGCTCATCTTCAACACCTCCTCTTCCCCGACCCTCAGCGTGCCGGAAAGCACGCTGCTTTTTGGCGGATGCAGGCGCATCAGGGCGCGCAGGGTGACGCTTTTACCGGAGCCAGATTCGCCGATCAGCGCCATCACCTCGCCTTTTTGTACATCAAAGGAGACGCCGTTGACCGCGTTGACCGTCTGACCGTCGCGGCGAAACTCAACCCGCAGGTCGCGAATATGGACGTAAGCTTCATGCGACATGGCTCACCTCCTGAATGGCGATTTTTTGCTGCCAGGGCGACGCGGGCTGCGCCATAAGGCAGGCGCTCAGGTGCCCCTCGCCGACGCTTTCGAGCGTCGGTTTCACCTCCGCGCACACCGCTCTGGCATGCGGGCAGCGGGTATGAAAGCGGCAGCCGGAGGGCGGAGAAATCGGACTGGGCGGATCGCCGCTCAGCGGCGAGGTTAAGGTGCGATTATGCGGGTCCATCGACGGCATCGAGCTTAACAGCGCCCGGGTATAGGGGTGGGCCGAGGCGGTAAACAGCTGCTCCGCCGGGCCAATCTCCACCACCTCGCCGAGATACATGACCAGGATGCGGTCCGACAGCCAGCGCACCACGTGCAGATCGTGGCTGATAAATACATAGGTCAGCGCCAGCGTCCGCTTCAGCTCCTGCAACAGCTGCAGGACCTGAGCCTCTACCGATTTGTCCAGCGCTGAGACCGCCTCGTCGAGGATCACCAGCCTGGGCTTCATCGCCAGCGCGCGGGCGATATTCACGCGCTGGCGCTGACCGCCGGAGAGCGCGTGCGGATAGCGGTGCGCAAAACGTCCCGGCTCAAGGCCAACGTGCGCCAGCAGATAGCGGGCGTACTCGCTGGCCTCTTTGGCGCTGACGCCGTGTACCCGCTGACCGAAGGCAATGCTCTCTTCCATGGTCATGCGCGGGTTGAGTGAGGCGTAGCTATCCTGGAAAACCATCTGTACCTGGCGGCGATACGCTTTCATCGGCAGGCGCGATGAGCCCACTTCCAGGCCGTCAAAGATCAGCTCCCCGCTGTCCTGCTTAAGCAACTGCATCAGCAGCCGGGCGGTGGTCGATTTACCGCAGCCCGACTCCCCCACGACGCCGAGGGTTTCGCCTTTGATCACCGAAAAACTGACGTCATCCACCGCCTGTACCACTTCGCGCGCTTTGCCGCCGCCGGCGGGAAAATGCTTCAGCAGATTGTTAACCTTGAGCAGCGGCTGCGCCGGCCCGCCGAGGTCGATATTCGTAAAGGGTTGCATCGCTTACTCCTTAATCGCCATTGCCGCACGCAGGCGGTCCGCGAGGATATTGAACGAAATGGAGGTGATAAAAATCATCAGACCGGGCAGCGCCGCCACCCACGGCTGGGTATAAATCGCCGTGCGCAGGGTGTTCAGCATCAACCCCCACTCCGGCTCCGGTGGGCGAACCCCGAGGCCGAGAAATGAGAGCCCGGAGGCGAGGATCATGCACACCGAAATCAGGCCGGTGGAGAAGACGAAAATCGGCCCCAGCACGTTGCCCAGCACCTGGACGCGAATAATGGTGAACGCGCTGGCCCCGGTGGCCCGGGCGGCGTCGATGTAGTCCATATGCCGCACCTGCGCGGTGACGCTTTCGGCAATACGCGCCACCTGCGGCACGAACACCAGGGTCAGCGATAGCAGCGCGTTACCGATACCCGCGCCCAGCGCGCCGGAAAGCGCGATCGCCAGCAGCACCGAGGGGAAAGCATAAAATACGTCCACGGTGCGCATGATCAGGGTGTTGGTTTTGCCGCCCGCATAGCCGGCGATAATGCCGATGGCCCCGCCGATAAAAAAGGCCAACACCACCGGGACAATCCCCATAAACAGCGATAGCCTTGTGCCGAGAATCAGCCTTGATAGCATATCGCGCCCGAGCTCATCGGAGCCCAGCGGAAAGCCGTCAGTGCCGATCGGCTTGAGGCGTAAAAACATCGACGTTTGATACGGATCTTTAACGATCAGCCAGGGGCCGAACAGCGCCAGCGCCAGCAGAACGAGAATGATCGCGCCGACGAATACCCCGCCCGGGTCGCGCAGCAGGCGGCCAAACACGCCGCGCCAGTAGCCTTGCCTGGCAACCGTCCTGGCAGGGACGGCAATGCCTTTGGTCGTCACGGTATCCACCATCGTCAGCTCCTCTTAATTCGCGGGTCGAGACTGGTTTGCAGCATATCCACCAGCAGATTGAGCAGAACAAAGAACAGCGCCAGTACCCAGATGGTGCCCTGCAATAGCGGCAGGTCGCGCTGGAAAATGGCGGTGTTCAGCAGCAGGCCGGTGCCGGGCCAGGAGAAAACCGTCTCCACCAGAATCGAGCCGCCCATCAGATAGCCGACCTGCAGCCCCATCACCGCCAGCGCGGTCGGAGCGGCATTCTTCACCACGTGCAGAAAGATCCGCGATTCGTTGAGCCCCCGGGCGCGCAGGCCGACGATAAACTCCTGGCTGAGAATGTCCGCCACCTGTGAACGAACGGTGCGGGCGATGATGCCGGTCGGGATCACCGACAGCGTGAAGGCCGGCAGCAGCATGAACTGCAGGTGTTCCCAGTCCCACTGCCAGCCCACCTCGCCGATTGGCCCGCCGCCGGTTGCCGGTAGCAGCGCGAATTTGACGCTAAAAACGATAACCAGCAGCATCCCCAGCCAGTAGTGCGGCACGCTGACGCCGAATACCGACAGCACCGAGGCCAGGCGGTCAATAATGCTGTTACGAAAATAGCCGGCGACAAAACCAAACAGGCTACCCAGCACAAATCCGATCGCCGTCGCCAGCAGCGCCAGACGCAGAGAGTAGGTCACCGCCGTCATGACCTCGTCGATGACCGGACGGCCGGTGGCGACCGACATGCCCAAATCGCCGTGCAGCGCCCGCCATAGCCAGTGCACAAACTGCAGCGGCAGCGGTTTATCAAAGCCGTAGGCCTGCATTAAGGTCTGACGCAGCGATTCCGAGGCGTCCGGCGGCATCACCGACACCAGCGGGTCGCCCGGAGCTATCTGCACCAGCATAAAACAGATCACCGCGACCCCGAGCATGGTGGGGACGGCCAGCAGGATGCGATATAGCAGGGTATTGATCATCTCTTGCTCCCGAATCAATTACTCTTTTTTGCTCACCAGGCTAAGGTCGATAAACCAGCTTTGCGGCTGCACCACTCCGGTGACGGCAGGCGAAATCGCCCTTGGCCCGACATCGTGAGCGACGAACAGGAACGGCACCTGATCGACCAGCGCGGCGTGCAGTTCGCCCGCGGCTTTATCCATTTCAGCCGGGGTAAACGCGTGCTTTACCGCCGCCGCCAGCTTTTCGGTTTCCGGCGTCGAGAAATAGCCCCAGTTGGTCGCTACCGGCGGGAAGGCCTTCGCGGTGGAGAAGCGGATCATGCCGAAATAGGGATCGTTAACTGCGGCACTAACGTTGATCGCGTCGATCCCTTTCGCCGATGGATCTTTCGCCCCGAGACGCCAGTTGGTAAACAGGGTGTTCCATTCATTAACTTTAATGTCGACGTTAAAGAAGCAGCTTTTCAGGCTCTGCTGGATGTACTCGTTCATCGGCAGCGGCTGCATCTGCCCGGAACCGGAGGCCGAGGTGGCAACCGTGACGTGCAGCGGTTTACCGGCGCTATAGCCAGCTTCGGTCATCAGCTTGCGGGCGGTTTCAGGGTCATATTTGATCTGGAAAGTGGGCTTGCCGTGCCACGGGCTGTCGGCCTCGTAGACGCCGGTCGCTTCGGTCATATAGCCGCCGAGATAGCTTTTAAGCTCGGCGCGATTCAGGCACAGGTTGGCGGCTTTACGCACGCGAATATCTTTCCACGGCGATCCCTCTTCAAAGGAGAACTGCCACGGCCACAGGTGCGGCTGGGTGTTGGCATAGATTTTAAAACCCTGCGCTTTTATCTGATCGACCGCGTCCGGAGCCGGAGCTTCAATCCAGTCCACCTGCTTCGAGAGCAGCGCCGCGGTGCGGGCGTTAGCTTCCGGCAGCGGGATCAGCACCACTTTATCCACCCGTGGAATTCGTTCTTTGTTCCAGTAGTCGGGGTTCTTATCGAGGATCAGCTGCTGGCGGGGAACCAGTTTTTCCATTTTGAACGGGCCGCTGCCCACCGCATGGGCGGCGAACTCGGTCCATGCCTGTTTGCTGCGCGCCGCGGTATCGCCAGCGCTTGCCGGCACCGCGTCATACAGCTTTTGCCACGCGGTGGGCGAAACGATAAACAGATTGGTGATGTTGTAGGGCAGCAGCGCGTCAGGTTCGGCGGTGGTCAGCGCCACGGTATGGTCATCAATTTTCTCCGCGCCGGTCAGTGTCGGCATGCGCGAGAGAGTGTTGCCAATCTGGCCTGGCGCATACTGCGGCGCGGCTTTATTCAGTACCTTCTCCACGTTCCAGACGATGGCGTCGGCATTGACCTCCGAGCCATCGTGAAATTTAACCCCCGGGCGCAGGGTGAAAATCCAGCGGCTTTGATTTTGCGGGTCAACGTGCCACTCGGTTGCCAGTCCCGGCACCAGACCGCTGGGCTTTTCGCCTTGCGACAGATCCCATTCAACAAGGGCGTCGTAAAGCGGAATGCCGGTGAAACGGTTCCCTTCAAAACCCTGATCGGGCTGCCCGAGGGTCAAAGGAATATCGGCGGCAGTCATGGCGATCCGCAGAGTTGAGGCATGGGCCGACACGCTGGCAAACAACGCCAATGCCCCGCTAACAGCAACGGCGAGATGGCATCCAGGCGAAAATATTTTTTTCTTCAGCATCACATTGTCCCTGTTAAATAAAAGTCGCTAACTAACAGGCAAGATGCATACCAGTTCTGCAAGGGCGGGAAATAAGGACGAAACGGCGTATAAAATAAGGATGACTTATATTATCTCGATGATTTTCATTGAAAAATAGAATCAGCTTATCTTTTTGCACCACTGACGGGAAATGTGTTGCAGGATTGCACCAGCCTTACTTTCTTTTGAAAGGGATAATCACGTGGCGTTATTTTCTATAAATTAAATTCATAATATTCGGCAAATCATCAGTTTGAGGCGTTGTCTTCTATACTTTCTGATAAAGAGAAAGAGGGAGTCGCCATGCCGTTACCTGATTTTCACCGCTCCGAGCCGTTTACCCTTGGCATCGAGCTGGAGCTCCAGGTCGTCAACCCGCCGGGCTTCGATCTGAGCCAGGACTCTTCCGCACTTATTGATGAGGTCCAGGGCACGCTGAAAGCGGGCGAGGCCAAACATGACATCACCGAAAGCATGCTGGAAATCGCCACCGGCGTCTGTCGCGATATCCATCAGGCCACGGCGCAACTGAGCGCGATCCAACAGGCGGTGCTGCGTGCCGCCGCCCGCCATCATGTGCAAATCTGCGGCGGCGGAACGCATCCGTTTCAAAGCTGGCAGCGCCAGCAGATCAGCGATAACCCGCGCTACCTGAAAACCGTTAAGCACTTTGGTTACCTGGCGAAGCAGGCGACTATTTTCGGCCAGCACGTGCACGTGGGCTGTCAAAATGGCGATGATGCGATTTATCTTCTGCACGGCCTGTCGCGCTTCGTGCCGCATTTTATCGCGCTGAATGCGGCCTCTCCCTGGCTCGACGGGACCGATAGCGGCTTTGCCTGCTCGCGGCTTAATCTTTTTGCCGCTTATCCCGATAACGGCCCGATGCCGTGGGTCAATAACTGGCAGGCGTTTATCGGCCTGTTTCGTCGTCTTAGCTATACCAGCATGATTGATAGCATGAAGGATCTGCACTGGGATATCCGCCCCAGCCCGCGCTTTGGCACCGTTGAGGTACGAGTGATGGATACCCCGCTGACGATTACCCAGGCGGTAAATATCGCCGGGTTTATCCAGATTATTGCCTGCTGGCTGCTGACGGAACGGCCGTTTAAACATCAGCCCGAAGATTACCTGTTGTACCCCTTCAACCGCTATCAGGCCTGTCGCTATGGCCTGGACGGGATCAACACCGATGTGAACGGCGGCGAACAGCGAACCTTTCGCGAAGAAATTCTACGGCTGACGGATAAACTGGCGCCCAGCGCCCATAAGCTGAATGCCGGCAGCGCGCTGGAGGCGATTGTGCGCCAGGCGAAGCAGGCTCGCAGCGAGCCGCAGCAGATGCGCGAGTTCGTCGCCAACGGCGGTTCCTTAATCGGACTGGTGCAAAAGCACTGCGAGATCTGGACGGCATAGCGGCGGTAACAGGGTATACTGCACGCTTTCGTCGTCTGTCTGGAACTTGTCGTGCGCTTTTTCTCTCTTCTGCCGCTGCTACTGTTATCTTTGCCCGCCTTCGCCAGCGGGAAATGCTCGCTGACCGATCCATCGCTCACGCTGCAAAGCTATCGCGTCGATCCGCAGCGCGAGCGCATTGTGATGTACTGGCAAAAAGAGGACGGCAAAGCCTGGGGGTCGCTGCGCTCGCTGCTGGCGGATATCGACCGCAACGGGCAGGTGCAGATGGCGATGAACGGCGGAATTTATGATAAAGCCTACGCGCCGCTGGGGCTGTATATCGAGAAAGGCCGGCAGTTGATCCCGCTTAACCGCGCCTCCGGCGGCGGCAACTTTTTTATTCGTCCCGGCGGGGTGTTTTATCTGCGAGGGCAAAACGCGGGAATTGTCAGCATTGATAAATTCAAGCCGTCGCCAGCCATTCAATACGCCGTGCAGTCGGGGCCAATGCTAATTGAAAACGGCAAGATCAACTGGCGGCTGAAGCCGTCCGCCAGCTCGCGCAAGCTGCGTAACGGTGTGGGCATCACCGGCGATGGCAAAGTGGTATTTATGCTCAGCGAGCGCGAAACCAATTTCTACGATTTCGCCTGCTACGCGCAATCCAGGCTCAACGTGAGCCAGATGCTCTATCTCGACGGCACCATTTCGAAGATGTACCGGAAAGGCGGCAGCGTGCCGTGGCAGTACCATCCGTTCGTCACCATGATCGCGGTGGAGAGCAGATAGTCTTAATAACATCGTCTGCGGGGAGTAGCCCCCGGGAGATTTTTATGCCGCTGTGGATATGCCTCTGAAACGACGTGATATGCAGCGATGCCCTGGCCCCCGCTGAAATCGGCGAACCGTAGGGCCGAAGACAAGGGCTGGCCGCCAGGGATGGCGGACAGAGGCGAATCGAGACACGACAAAATTGCCTGGAGCAATTTTGAACAGCGCTTGCGCTGGCCCCGTAGGGGCGAGTCCCAGGGATGGGACGAGTAAGGTCGAGTTGAGCCGACCGCAGGCTGAGGTCCGGGAGGTGAGCGCAGTGCGTAGCACCGATTTCTTTGCGGGACCGCGGAGATTGTAAAGGGGGAGACGGTTTTCTCCCCCTTTACCCGTTCACCTACCGCGGTGAGACATTTTCTGCGGAATAATAGTGAACGGAACCCCTCAACACCGTCCCGGAGGCGGCGCTTGACGCGCCTGTCCGGGCTACCAGGTCCGGGCCACCTACATCCGGCGGTGCGCCCACTCGCGCAGGCGCTGGAACAGCACGTACAGCGACGGAATAAACAGAATGCCGATCGCCGTCGCCACCAGCATGCCGCTGAACACCGTGGTACCGATAATCCGCCGGCTCTGCGCCCCGGCGCCGGTGGCGAGCATCATCGGCACAATCCCGATGATAAAGGAGACCGCCGTCATCATCACCGCGCGGAAGCGACGGGTAGCCCCTTCGCGGGCGGCGTCGACGATCGACATCCCCTCTTCACGCTTCGCCCGGGCAAACTCGACGATCAAAATCGCGTTTTTCGCCGCCAGCGCGATCAGTAGCACCAGCCCTATCTGCACGTACACATCGTTGGCATAACCGGCCCACCATAGCCACAGCAGGGACCCGCCGATAGCGAACAGCACCGACAGCATCACGCTCGCCGGCAGCGTCCAGCTCTCATACTGGGCGACGAGAAACAGCCACGCCATCGCCACCGCCGCCAGCACGATCCATACCGCCTGGTTACCGGTCTGCTGCTCCTGCCACGAGATGCCGCTCCAGGCATAGTCATAACCGTGCGGCAGATTCGATTGTAAAATCTGCTCCATCACCGCCATCGCCGCCCGACTGCTGACGCCTTCAGCCGCCGAACCGCTTATCGATACCGACGGGAACTGGTTATATTGCTGAATAAACGGCGCGCCAACCGTTGGCGTAATCGTCACCAGATTACTCAGACGCACCCGCTCGCCGCTGTCGCTACGCACGTAAAGCTCGCTAATCTGCTCGGCCCGCTCGCGCCACTGCATCTCATTTTGCATCACCACGTGGTAGACACGATTATTGATGCTGAAATCGCCGGCGCGGGTGCCGCCAAACGCGGTCTGCAGGCTGCTGAAAATTCTTGCCACCGGTACGTTCAACCGGGCCGCCTGGTCGCGATCGACGGTGAGCGTCAGCTGCGGCACATTGCTGCTCCAGGTGGTAAAGACCCGGCTAAGCTGCGGATGCTGGTTGGCCATTCGCAGGATCTGATGGGTGACCTGCTCCAGCTCCGCCGGCGATTGTCCAGCCTGCGCCAGAATGCGTAAATCAAATCCGGAGGCGTTGCCCAGCCCCGGCAGCGTCGGCGGCGCAAAAGCCATAATCGTCGCTTCCGGCAGCCCCAGCAGCTGGCCCTGTAGTTTTTCCATCACCGCGTCCAGCGGCGGCCGCTGATGCCACTCTTTCAGCATCACGGAGATAAACCCGCCGTTCGAGGCGCTGGTGCCGTTGAGAATATTAAAACCGGACACCTGAATCACATCCTCAACCGCCGGGTTCCTCAACAGCAGCTCCCGCGCCTGGGCCATCACCGCCTCGGTACGCTCCAGCGAGGCGGCTTCTGGCAGCTGCACGCTGGCAAAGAAATAACCCTGATCTTCCTGCGGCAGAAAGCCTTTCGGCATTGTGGTAAAGCTCAATACCACCAGCCCTGCCGCGGCTACCGTCGCCGCCAGCGCCAGCCAGGGACGGCGATTCATGCCCCCGACCAGACGCCCGTAGCCGTCCCGCACCGTATCCAGGCCGCGGTTAAAGCCGCGCCAGATGGCGGCAGGCCGCTCCGGACGCGGACGCAGCAGCAGCGCGCACAGCGCAGGCGTCAGGGTCAGCGCCACCACGCTCGACAGCGTCACCGCCGTCGATAAGGTGACCGCAAACTGGCGATACAGCTCGCCAACGATCCCCGGCAGCATTGTCACCGGCACGAACACCGCCAGCAGCACCAGGGTCGTTGCGATCACCGGCCCGGCGATTTGCCGCAGCGCTTCGGCGGTTGCGGCGCCGCGATCAAGCCCCTCCGCCATTTTTGTTTCCACATTCTCCACCACCACGATAGCGTCATCTACCACCATCGTCAGGGCGAGGATAATCGCAAACAGACTCAGGGTATTGGCGCTGTAGCCCAGCGCGTAGAGCACCGCGAAGGTACCGATAAGCGACACCGGGATGGCCAGCGCGACTATCAGCGTCGCCCGCCAGCTCTGCAGGAACAGGGAGACCACCACCACCACCGCCAGCAGGGTCAGCGCCAGCGACACGCCGATCTCTTTGATCGTCGCCGCAACAAAGCGGGTAGTATCAAACTTCACCTCCCAGGTGAGATCCGCCGGGAAGCGCGCATGCAGCCGGGTCAGCTCGGCGCGTACCGCAGTAGCGACCTGCAGCGAGTTAGCGGTGGGCGTCGGGTAGATGCCGAGATAGGCGGAGTCTTTGCCGTTGAGCTGCGCGCCGGAGCTGTA
This sequence comes from Klebsiella sp. K5-306, assembly GCF_051835185.1. Taxonomy (NCBI): domain Bacteria; kingdom Pseudomonadati; phylum Pseudomonadota; class Gammaproteobacteria; order Enterobacterales; family Enterobacteriaceae; genus Klebsiella; species Klebsiella sp. K5-306. The sequence goes on along the minus strand of NZ_JAIFJY010000019.1, from coordinate 52,238 downwards.
GCTGCGAGCGCCCAGTTCAATAGTCGCCACGTCGGACAGGCGTACCAGCTGGCCGCGTTCGCCGCTGCGAACCACAATTTGTCCGAAACCGGCGGCATCGCTTAATCGCCCAATACCGTTGATGGTCAGCGTTTGCTGCTGGCCGTTAAACACCGGCGGCGTGCCTACCTGCCCCGCCGCGCCCTGCACGTTCTGCTCGCGCAGCGCAAGGGCAATATCGTCGGTCGTGATATTCAGCGCGTTCATGCGGTCGGGGCGCAGCCAGATGCGCATGCTGTAGTCGCGCGCGCCGAACATCTGCACTTCCCCGACGCCGGGAAGACGCGCCAGCGCCTCGCGCACCTGGGTGCTGGCGTAGTTGCTGACAAACAGCGGCGACAGGGTGCCGAGCGGAGAGTAGAGACTCACCCCCATCAGCAGGTTTGTCGCCCGCTTTCGCACCTGTACGCCGTTCTGCTGCACGTCGGCAGGCAGCTGCGCCACCGCCTGCGACACGCGGTTCTGCACGTCGATTGCGGCTAAATCGGCGTCGGTTCCGGCAGCAAAGGTCAGGCTCAGGCTGTAGGTCCCCTCATCGGAACTGGTGGACTCCATGTACAGCATATGATCGACGCCGTTGAGCTGGGTCTCCAGCGGCGCGGCAATAGCTTCCGCTACGTCCGCCGCGCTGGCGCCAGGCCAGCTGGCGCTAACGTTGATGACCGGCGGCGTAATCTGCGGATACTGCTCGACCGGGATCAGCTTTAGCGAGACCGCGCCGACAAAGGTCATCAGCAGGGCAATCACCATCGCAAAGCGCGGGCGTCGGATAAAAAATGTCAGCATCCCCTCTCCCTTATTCACTCAGCAACTGAATGGCCGCGCCGTCACGCAGGCGCTGGGCACCTTCCGTCACTACGCGCTCTCCCGCTTTCAGGCCATCCGCCACCACGAAGCTCTGGCCATGCTGACCGCCGGGCGCTAAACGGCGCATCGTCACGGTGTTGTTCGCCGTTACGACCCAGCAGTAAAAGCCCAGTGCATCCTGCTGTAGCGCAGAGGCCGGGATCATCGGGCTCTCCTTAAGTTGCTGCGGACGGAAGAAAACCGTGACGTTGCCGCCCGGCAGTAAACGGTGCTGCGGGTTAGCAAATTCAGCGCGCAGCGCCACGCTGGCGGTGCGGCTATCAATACGGTTATCAACGGAGGTCAGGACGCCGTCTTCACGCCGTCCATCCAACTCCACCTGCGCCAGCCACGCCTGCTTCATCGCGGCGATATCCGTGTGCTGCCCTGCTTTCGCGAAAAAGGCGGATTCATCGAGCGAGAACGCCACGCGAATCGGATCGAGCTGGACCACTTCAACCAGCACGCCGCTGGCGGGATTGACCAGGCTGCCGACGTGAAAAGGACTATGGCCGACGCGCCCGCTCACCGGCGAGGTAATGCGGGTATAGCCGAGCGTTATCTGCTGGGCGGTAATGCGCGCCTGCGCCTGCTCTACGGCGGCGGCGGCGACATCGCGCTGCATCTGCGCGGTATCCACGTCATGACGGCTGATTGAATGGTTATTTTTCAGCTGCTGATAGCGGCTCAACAGCTGCTGGGCCTGGCGCAGGGAAGCCTGCGCGCTTTTCAGTTCGGCCTGTGCGAGCGCCAGCGCGGCTTTCGGCTGGGCGTCATCCAGCGTAAATAGCGGCTCGCCTTTTTTGACGTACTGCCCATCCTGGAAATGGCGCTGCACGATCGTCCCTTCGGTACGGGCGCGAACGTCGACGGCGTGAATGGCCTCAACGCGGCCGGAGATTTGCCGTTCATCGGCATGCGGCGCTTGTTCAACGGTGGCAACGCGCACCGGAATAGCCGGCGCGGCGGCGGCGATAAGCGCGTAGCCTGCCAGGCCGCAGGCCAGCAGGGCGGAGCGGATGATCTTGTTCATGGGGAATTCCTTACGACGATGCGGCGTCCCTTCCCCGCAGGAGAAGGGACGCCGGACGGGTCAGACACGCTACGCGGCTTTGCGGAAACGACGAGTCAGGCGCTTCTCAACTTCCACCACCAGGAACATCGCGATACCGATGACCAGGGTGATGAACCAGTAGCGCAGCGGCAGCCCTTCGGTGCCAAACATCGTCTGCATCACCGGTACGTAGATGATGACCAGCTGCATCAGCAGCAGCACGCCGCTCACCAGCCAGATGCCTTTGTTACGCAGAAGCCCCATATTCAGCGAGAAGCTGTCGCTGCTGCGGCAGTTAATCATGTAGACCCACTGCGCGGTGACCAGCATCTGCAGCAGGACGGTGCGGATAAACTCCGGGCTGTGGCCGCGCGGCGCCAGCCAGGCTTCAAGAATAAAGGCGGCGACGGCGATCATCGTGCCGACGAAGGCGACGCGCCAGACGGCGAAGGCATCCATGACGTGCTGGCCGGTTTTACGCGGCGGTCGGTTCATGGCGTTGCGCTCGGCGGCTTCAAACGCGAGGCCAAAGGAGAGCGTGGCGGAGGTGGCCATGTTCATCCACAAAATCAGTACCGGCGTCAGCGGGATAATGTTCCCCGCCAGCAGGGCGATGATAATCAACAGCCCCTGCGCCAGGTTGGTCGGCATGATGAACAGAATGGTCTTTTTCAGGTTATCGTAGACCCGGCGCCCCTCTTTGACCGAGCTGGCAATAGTGGCAAAGTTGTCATCGGTCAGGACCATATCGGCGGCCTCTTTGGTCACCTCAGTGCCCTTAATGCCCATGGCGATCCCGACGTCGGCCTGACGCAGCGCCGGAGCGTCATTGACGCCATCGCCGGTCATGCCAACCACTTCACCGTTATCCTGCAGCGCTTTCACCAGGCGCAGCTTGTGCTCCGGGCTGGTGCGGGCAAAGATATCGAACTCCACGGCGGCTTTCGCCAGCTCGGCGTCATCCATGTGCTCCAGCTGGTAGCCGGTCATCGCCTGGCTGCTGTTGGTGATCCCCAACATCTGGCCAATGCTCATCGCCGTCTGCGGGTGGTCGCCAGTAATCATCTTCACGCGGATCCCCGCGTTCTGGCAGGCGTGGATAGCGTCGATCGCTTCCGGACGCGGCGGGTCCATCATTCCGGCAATGCCGAGGAACACCAGCCCTTCGCGCAGATCGTCGTGGGTCAGCGTGGTGCTGCCGACGTCAGCCGGTTTGTAGGCGGCGGCGACCATACGCAGGCCCTGGCGGGCAAAGCGCGCCATCTCCTCTTCCCAGTACTGCGGCTCAAACGGCACCGCCCCCTGCTTGCTCATCTGCTGGCGGCACAGGGCAAAAATCACGTCCGGCGCGCCGGTAATCAGCACCTGCTCGACGTCGCCCATTTTCTGGTGGGTCGCCATGTACTTGTACTGCGAGTCGAACGGGATTTTCGCGACCAGGCGGGCATCGACGGGCTCCAGCCGCGCTTTCGCCGCCAGCACCTTCAGCGCGCCTTCGGTTGGCCCGCCGGTAATGCCCCACAGGCCGCGCTCGTCCTGAATCATCTGGCTGTCGTTACACAGATCGATGGTGCGCAAATAGGTTTCCAGCACGCTGCCCGGTTTAATTTGCACCGGCTCGTTGCTGCCTTCCAGGCAGATGTTACCCTGCGGCTCGTAGCTGTCGCCTTCGACGCGGTAGCAGCAGTCGGCGGTGATGATCGCTTTAACGGTCATCTCGTTCATCGTCAGGGTGCCGGTTTTATCCGAGCACACCACGGTCATGGCGCCCAGGGTTTCCACCGTCGGCAGTTTGCGGATAATCGCCCGCTGACGCGCCATTGCCTGTACGCCCAGAGAGAGAATAATCGAGATAATCGCCGGTAAGCCTTCCGGCACGGCGGCCACCGCCAGGCTAATCAGGGAGAGCAGCAGCTCGCCGAGAGGAATATCGCGCAGCGCCAGGCTGAAGACGAACAGCGCAGCCATCATCGCCAGGATGATAACGAAGATCGCTTTACCGAGCTTATCCATCTGCACCAGCAGCGGCGTACGGTGCTTTTCAATGCCCGCCATCATCTGGTTGATGTGGCCGAGTTCGGTATCCTGGCCGGTTGCGGTCACCACGCCAACGCCGCCGCCGGCGCTGATGGTCGTGCCGGAGAAGAGCATATTGGTACGGTCGCCCAGCGGCAGTTCGCCTTCCAGCGCGTCGGTGGTTTTATCCACCACCGTCGACTCGCCGGTCAGAATGGCTTCTTCAACCCGCAGATTATGGCTCTCAATCAGGCGCATATCGGCAGGCACGCGGTCGCCCGCGCGCAGAATCACAATATCGCCCGGCACCAGGTCGCGGGTCGGGATGGTTTCGTGTTTACCGCTGCGCTGCACGCGCGCGTCGCTGGAGAGCATATTGCGGATGCCCTGTAGCGATTTTTCGGCATTGCTCTCCTGGATATGGCCGATCAGGGCGTTGATCACCGTGACGCCAAGAATGACAAGGGTATCGACCCAGTGCCCCATAACCGCGGTGAGCGCGGCGGCGGCCAGCAGGACAAAAATCAGGACGTCGTTAAAGTGGGCAAGGAAGCGCAGCCAGGCTGGCTTGCCTTTTTTCTCCGGCAAGGCGTTCGGGCCGAAGGTCTGCAAACGCTCGGCGGCTTCAGCGGCGCTGAGCCCGTCGACATGGCTTTTTTTCTGCGCCAGCACCGCATCAACCGTCTGCTGATATGCCCGGCGTGGCGCGACATCCCCTGAGGGGGTGGTATTATTAGTTTTGATCATTTTGGTCAAAATATATCTCCCTTAAAATTCCGTGAGGCGGAAAGCCTGGAATCATTCCGGGCCAATGAGAAAAATTTTAAACAGGCGGGAGATAATTTGAGCTTGCGCAATATTTAATCTCTCGCAAATACAAAATTTATGGTAAGTTAATTCTATAGAACAACTATTGCAGAATATTAATAAACCTAAACTAAACGAGGTCTACTATGTTTGGAATCTATCGCGGACGCCGCCTGGTGCTGTACATTCTGCTGGCCATTATTATCGCTACTCTGGTGGGATATAGCACCTATACTTTTGTAAAAGCGCTGGCTTAATAATGACGTTAATTTACATTAAAGCGTAATTAACTTAATCACAAATAAGCCCAAAATAATTAACAAAGAAATGAGTGAGAACGTTTAAATATAATACTTAAAGCGTATTTTAATTGCGTACGAAACGATATTGCATTGATTCCCTTTTTACCGGACAATATGTTTTTAACTGATGATTAACAAATAATGAAACATCCGCTAGAAACGCTCATGAGTGCCGCCGGCATTCTCCTGCTGGCTTTACTCTCCTGTCTGCTGCTGCCGGCGCCCTCGCTGGGTCTAACGCTGGCGCAGAAGCTGGTGGCGACGTTCCATCTGATGGATCTCAACCAGCTTTATACGCTGATCTTTTGCCTGTGGTTTTTAGCGCTGGGCGCCATCGAGTATCTGGCGCTGCGCTGGGTCTGGCGTCGCTGGTTCTCTCTTGAGCGCTAATCCGCTCAGGTCGCGCATACCGTTGATCAGGCCTTCGCACCAGGCGACATAATCGTGGCCGCTCGAGGAGGGATGAAAGCTCACCTTATATCCCTTCTCGCTCAGTACCCGCTCGAACTCAAGCGTATTGGCATAAATACCGCCGTCCGACCCGCGGGTCTCAAATCTTCCCGCCTGTAGCCAGAAACGGACCGGATAGCGCGGCGAGTGCTGATACTGTCGGGTCAGCCAGCTGGCTTCTTCCCCTTTCGGCGCCCACCAGTACGACCCGGACAGGCTCAGTACGTTGCCAAACTGCCGGGGATAGCGCAGCGCCACCCAGGACGCGGCCAGCCCGCCGTAGCTGGATCCTGCAACCACGGTTTTTTGCCGGGTCAGGCTGAGCCCCTGGCGGTTCAGCCAGGGCAGCAGCTCATGGGCCATAAAATCGGCAAAGTGCGGATTTGGCGGCAGCTCCTTTGCCCGCCGCGGATGATCGAGGCTATCGATAAACACCACGTTAATCGGCGGTAGCCTGTGGCTGGCGATCAGGGCGTCCAGCACGTTGGCGAAGCGGTATTCGTCCTGGTAAGTTTTACCGTCAAAGAGCAGCAGGGTCCAGCGCGCGGGCTGCGGCAAACGTGGGCGATAAATCATGACTTCACGCGCGTTTTGCAAAAAGTCGCTGCGCAGCTGATGGCGGGTCAGCGTCCCGTAGCGTAGCGGCTGCGCCATCCGCGGCGCCGAGCAAAAACGCGCGGGGTTAAGAGCCAGCAGGGAGTAGCGACTCCAGCGGTCGTGGGCGGCATTGACGCTATTCGGGTTTAGCGGGTCGGCCTGGGCGCTGACCAGAATAGCCCGCCGCTGCTCGCGCGCGCCGCCGGCTACCTGCGGCACATCCGGGGCGAGCTTATACTGCATTAAGGTATCGGCAGGTACGACGTAGCTACGAAACCAGACGTCAGAATCACCGAGACGAAACAGCGGATCGTGATCCCCCGCCGGCGAACCCAGAATAAACACGTTGCGGCTCGCTCCGCGCCACAAGAAGGTCACCCGCTTATGGCTGGCGTCCACCGATTCCACCATGGGCGTTCCCTCCAGTTCACGCTCCCGCCAGAAAGTCGCCGTTGAGCCTCCCGCCGCCAGTTCCTTCTTCAGCAGCTGCAGGCGCGGGCTGACCGGGTCCAGCGTCTGGATTTTGGCCAGCGCGGTGGTTTCCCGCATCTGCCACTGAAAACGCCAGCGGGCTCCTTCTTCACCGTGGAGCACCAGCGAGGAGGCGCGGTTTACCGGCAGAGAAAATAGCAGGGTTTGCTCGCCGTCCGCCGGGCCGCCCGCCAGCAGCGTGCGCAGACGGCGGTTATGTTCATCCAGCAGTCGGGCATCGGTAACGCCGGAGAGCGTCGCCGCGACGTAGTTCTCTCCTAGCCTGGGCAAGTCAAAACAGACCTCACCGCTGGCGTCGAACTTCCCCTCCAGATCTCCCTGTAACGAAGGGGATTCACAGTTCATCGCCGCCGCCGGTAAAGCACTTAACCCCAGCAGCAGACCGCTCCACGCCGTTTTCATTGCCCGATAGTTCCTTGTAAGAATTTGTTAATAACGCTAATGCAAATAATAACTATTTGCAATAACATTAAGGCCGTTAATGATGACCGCTGAAGGATTCACTTCGATGAGGGCGGTTTTTGATGGCGATTTAACCAAGGAAAAATCATAAATATGTTTAAATATAATAAGATAACAGCATTATGGACTGCGACTCTGGCGGTATCTTCGATCGGGAATCAGGCGCTGGCGGCGGAGGAAACGCTTGTCGTCACCGCGGGCAGTAGCGAAGATCCTACAGCGCCGCTTAAGGGAATAGTGGCCACCAGGACGCTATCCGCGACAAAAACCGCCGCAGAGATCGTCAAAACGCCGCAGTCAGTATCGGTGGTTACCCGCGATCAAATGCGCGCGCTGGACGTCACCTCGGTATCCCAGGCGCTGCGCTATAGCGCGGGCGTTTTTACCGAATATCGCGGTTCATCTAACCGCAACGACGAGGTTTTCGTTCGCGGCTTTAGCTATGTGCCCAAGTTTCTCGATGGCCTGAGCTACGGCGCGACGGCCTCCTCGCAAACCGGTACTTTCGACCCGTGGCTGCTGGAACGCGTCGAGCTGGTACGCGGCCCGGCCTCGGTGCTGTTTGGCCAGGTAAACCCCGGCGGGCTGATCGCCATGACCAGCAAACGCCCTGTCAGCCAGCCGATTCATGAACTGCAGTTCCGCACCGGCAATCATCATCTTGCCGAAGGCGCTTTCGATTTTGGCGGCCCGCTGAGCGATGATGGCCGCCTGCTCTATCGTCTGAACGGGATCGCCCGTACCCAGAATAGCCAGGTTGAAGATTATAAAGAGACGCGGATGGCCATCGCCCCCGCCCTCACCTGGTATCCTGATGACGCCACGCGCATGACGTTATTAACCAGCTATCAGAAAGACCCGGATGCCGGTTACCGTAACTTCCTGCCGCGCTACGGTACGGTGGAAAGCGTCGACGGCAGCTATATTCCGCGTGATTTTAACGTCAGCGATCCCAGCTACAATCAGTCGTGGCGGGAACAAACGATGATTGGCTATGAATTTGAGCACCAGCCAGACGATACCTTTACTCTGCGCCAGAACGCCCGCTACGCCACCATCAAACAGAAGTATCGCTACCTGGTTTATTCCAGTAGCCCCGCCAACAGCTCGGTACTCTCCCGCCGCGCCCAGCATGAAACGCGCCAGACCGATGAGTTTGGCATTGATAACCAGCTCGAAGCAAAGTTTGCCAGCGGCCAGGTGGCCCATACGGTGATTGGCGGTCTGGATTACAAAACCAGTAAAGATAAGCAGTATCTTGGCCGGGCCGGAGGCTCGCAGTACGATCTCGACTGGCGCAGCCCGACCTACGGCGTTAGCGTCGATGAAAGCGCCTTCAGCCCCGCCACTAATGAACAGCAAAATCTCGATCAGGCTGGGGTCTATGTTCAGGATCAGCTGAGCTGGCAGAACTGGGAACTGTTAGTTTCCGGGCGCTATGACTGGGCGGAAGTACGCACCACCGATTTTACCGATGCCAGCAGCACCCAGCAGAATGATAATAAGTTCACCTGGCGCACCGGCCTGCTGTACGCCTTTGATTTCGGTCTTTCCCCCTATATCAGCTACAGCACCTCCTTTGAACCTAACCTGCAAACCAACCGCGCGCCTGGCGTTGGACCGTTCGATCCCAGCGAAGGCAAGCAGGTAGAAGTCGGCGTGAAATACCAGCCTGACCCAAACGCGCTAATCACCCTTGCGCTGTATGATTTAACGCAAAGTAACGTCGCCACCTACAACAGCGCCGCCGGATGGTTTGAGAATAGCGGTAAAGTGCGTTCCAAAGGGGTTGAGGCCGAAGCGCACGCGACGCTCTTTGAGAATCTCAATCTGATCGCTTCATACACTTATACCGATGCAGAAACCGTCAACACTACCGTTGTCGGTACCGAAGGGAAAACGCCAGCGCGTATTCCGACCCATATGGCTTCAGCCTTCACCAGCTATACCCTGCCGGACGGCGCGCTGAAAAGCCTGACTGCGGGAGTGGGCGTACGCTATATCGGTACCAGCTATGGCGATGCGAAAAACACCTTTAAGGTTCCGGCAGTAGATCTGTATGACGCCATGGTCAGCTATGAATTGGGCGAGCTAAACTCGAGCCTGAAAGGCGCGCAGGTACAGTTCAACGTAAACAACATCGCGGATACCAGATATGTGGCCTCCTGCGCCAGCGATAGCGCCTGCTTCTACGGCATTGGTCGGACGGTGACGGCAACGGTCAGCTACGCCTGGTAAGAACAGCCTCCGCCGGTTTCCCCGGCGGACGCTTTTTCAGTGCGCGCGGCTGTGATTTTCTTTACGGTAGGCACCCGGCGGCTGGTTAAACGTACGGGTGAAGATGCGGGTAAAAGTTTGCTGCGAGTCAAAGCCGTATTTCAGGCAAATATCGTAAACCCGCTGATCGGTATCGCGCAGATCGCGCGCCGCCAGCAGCAGCTTACGCTCGCGGATATAGCGCCCCAGACTCTCCCCTTTGTACTGTAAAAACAGTCGTTGTAAATGCCACTTCGAATAACCGGCATGGCGCGCAATATCGTCAATACGTAGCGGTTGATGCAAATTTTCATCAATCCACTCGACGATAGTATCAATGACCTGAGCGGAAATAGTCATATGTCCTCTCTCCTCCTGAACCACTCTCATCGTTAGCGCCACCAGGCGTTAAATGATTGCGTTTTATCAGCGACCCAAACCGGCTCACCCAGCATAGGCGTCAGCAGTCGCCACGGTCGCCCTGTGCTGGCCTCCGCCAGTCGTTTATACGGATCGTCCCACGTGTGTTTTGCCAGCACGAAGCGCCCGGCATGGCCCGGCAGCACCGCGCGTGCATGAATATCGTCAGCGGCCTGCGCCGTCTCTTCCGGCATCATGTGGATGTACTTCCAGTCCTGGTCATACTGACCGTTTTCCATGATCGCTAAATCCACTTCGCCAAACTGTTCGCCAATGGCTTTAAAGTGCGGGCCGTAGCCGCTGTCGCCGCTGTAGTAAATTTTCTGCTGCGGGGTAACGAACATAAAGCTGGCCCATAGGGTCTGGTTGCGCTTGAGGCCGCGGCCGGAAAAGTGGCGCGCGGGCAGGACGTGTACCGTCAGCTCATCGCTCACCTGCAGCGCCTGATTCCAGTCCGCCTCGCTGATTATCGCGCTCTCCATTCCCCAGTAGCGCAGGTGCGACCCCACGCCTAGCGGCGTTATCACGCGCTTGACCTTCGGCATCAGGGCTTTGATGGTGGCGTAATCGAGATGATCATAGTGATCGTGCGAGATGATCAGCAGGTCGATCTCCGGCATTCCCTCAGCGTGCCATGGGTAATCCCCGGTAAAGGCCTTATTAATAAAAGAGAAGGGTGCGGCATAGTTGCTAAATACGGGATCAATCAGGATGCGTTTGCCCGCCAGCTGCAGATACCAGGAGGAGTGACCGAGCCAGACCATCGCGTCCTGCCCTGACGGCAGGCCCACCAGGTCGGTGTTCACCAGCGGCAGCGGTTGGGCCGGTCTGGCGTTCTCGCGCCTGGCGACGAGAAACTCCCACCACGCGGCCAGCATATTTTTTTGCCCGGTAAAACCCGGCGTCGGGAGCTGATTGTGAAACTGGCCGTCATGATAGTGCGGCGACTGTTCCACCAGGCTGAGCTGCGCGCCCTGCGGCGCCTGGCCAAATCCGGCATTTAACACAAACGGCAAAGTTGTTGCTGACGCTAATAACATGATGGCGACCACGCTGAAAATGACACGGTTCATATCCTGACCTGGCGAAATCCTCCTTCCTGGAGGTTTTTGTTATAAGGGTTGATTATGAGTGAGTAAGCACTCATTATTAGGAAGAAGCTGAAAGTCGTCAAGACGATTTTCAAATTTTGACAGACAACGTTGCAGTGCCCGTACCGGGCATGCTTAGATCGTGGTTTTATAACCTGTGAGGTAAAGTGTAGTGGCTCGTCCTAAGAGTGAAGATAAAAAGCAAGCGTTACTGGAGGCCGCAACCGCCGCCTTTGCCCAGTCGGGAATCGCCGCCTCAACCTCCGCTATCGCCCGCAGCGCCGGGGTAGCCGAGGGGACGCTGTTTCGCTACTTTGCCACCAAGGACGATCTGCTTAACGAGCTTTATCTCTCTATCAAATCGGGGTTAGTACAGGTCATGGTGGCCAGTCTTAAACCGAACGAATCCCGTCCGAAAGAGAACGCCCGCAATATCTGGAACAGCTATATCGACTGGGGTATGCGCAAACCGATGGAGCATAAAGCCATACGCCGCATGTCCCTGAGCGAACGGATTACCGATGAAACGCGTACCCGGGTTAAAGAGATGTTTCCCGAGCTCAACGAGATATGCCAGCTTTCGGTTAAGCCAATTTTTCTTAGCGATGCCTATCGCACCTTTGGCGATGCGCTGTTTCTGTCGCTGGCGGAAACCACGATTGAGTACGCCAGCAACGATCCGCAGCGTGCCCCGGAGCTCATTGCGCTGGGCTTTGAGGCAATGTGGCAGGCGTTACATGAGGATACGCGCTGATGGACCACCGCTCGCTGCATGACCACGCGCACCGTATTGCGCTGGAGCTTCCCTTTACCGAGCACTGCTGGCCGTTCGGCCCGGAGTACGATGTGTTTAAAGTCGGCGGGCGGATTTTTATGCTCACCGCAACGGTACGCGGCCGCGCGCTGGTCAACCTGAAGTGCGATCCGCAAAAATCGCTGCTTCATCAGGCCATTTACCGCAGCATCGAGCCCGGCTATCACATGAACAAAAAGCACTGGATCACCGTGGTTCCCGGCGAGGATATCAGCGTGGACCTGCTGGCGGAGCTGATTGATGATTCGTGGAATCTGATCGTCGATAAACTGAGCAAAAAAGAGCAGCAGCGGCTGCGCCCGGGGTGATTTTCAGCGCTGCGCGATAAGTGTTATCGCATTTTTGCCCCTTATCATTTGCCCGCCATCGCTGTACTCTTCCTTCACGAAACGCACCCGCAAGGGGTTGTAAACAGTGAGGAAGAGTATGGATATCGTATCGGTTGCCTTAAAGCGCTACTCCACCAAGGCATTTGACGCCACCAAAAAGCTAACTGCCGAGCAGGCGGAAAACCTGAAAACGCTGCTGCAGTACAGCCCGTCAAGCACCAACTCCCAGCCGTGGCATTTTATCGTTGCCAGCAGCGATGAAGGCAAAGCGCGCGTCGCCAAAGCGGCGAGCGGCACCTACGTGTTTAACGAACGTAAAATTCTCGACGCATCGTACGTGGTGGTGTTCTGCGCCAAAACCGCAATGGACGACGCCTGGCTTGAGCGCGTGGTCGATCAGGAAGAGGCCGATGGCCGCTTTGCTAACGCCGAAGCCAAAGCGGCAAACCATAAAGGCCGCACCTTCTTTGCCGATATGCACCGCAAAGATCTGCATGACGACGACCAGTGGATGGCGAAGCAGGTGTATCTGAACGTCGGCAACTTCCTGCTGGGCGTGGCGGCAATGGGCCTGGACGCCGTACCGATTGAAGGCGTCGATTTCGCAATTCTCGATGCCGAATTTGACCTGAAGGCCAAGGGCTACACCAGCCTGGTCGTGGTGCCGGTCGGCCATCATAGCGTTGAAGACTTTAACGCCTCCCTGCCGAAATCACGCCTGCCGCAGGCGACGACGATTACCGAGATTTAATTCCCTTCTGCCGGGAACGCCCGGGCCATGGCGCAGCAGCGTCTCGCCCGGGACTTTCTCCCCCCCCACTCTTTCCCCCTCTTTTTCTGCCGTTTGTGCCAGGTTTCCGGCGCTAATAAGCCCGCTTGTGCCAGGAATAACGCCTTTAGTGTGAACCAGCCGCTTTAATTAATTGATAAATAATAATTTTTATTTCTGGCACGCCCTTTGCTCTTAACAGATACCACTATCTGGATGAAGGAGAAACCGGGTGAAACATATCTATGTGGCCAGCCACGGCCATTTTGCTCGCGGACTGGTGAACAGTTTATCGCTGCTGATTGGCGACGAACACGGCGTTATCCCGGTCTGCGCCTATGACGAAGATATCGTGACCACCGAACAGCTGGAGCAAACCCTGGAGCATCTCATCGTCCAGGCGAATGGTGATGAAGTGGTGATCTTTACCGACCTGCTTGGCGGCAGTATCAACAATAGCGCCGTGAGCGTCTTGATGCGCCATCGTAACGTTTTCGTGGTCGCCGGCATCAATCTGACTCTGCTGCTGGAGTTTCTGCTGTGCGAAGAAGCCACTACCGAGGCCGCGATTGTCTACGCCACCGGCGCGGCGCGTGAATCCATTGTTTTCATCAACCCTCTACTAACACAACCATCCTCTGACCCACAGGGAGAATCTCATGATTAAACTCGTGCGCATTGATTATCGGCTGCTGCACGGCCAGGTGGTTTTTGCCTGGACCCGAGCGCTGGATATCGACCATATCATCGTCGCTAACGCCAAAGCCGCGGCGGATGCCTTCATTACGATGTCGCTTAACCTGGCCAAGCCGGCGGGCGTCACGCTGGACATCGCCACCGTTGAACAGGCGGCGGAAAAGCTTAACGGCGGCAAGTTGGATCATAAAAAAGTCATGGTGGTCCTTGGCAATACTGCTGAAACCCTCGCGCTGGTAGAAAAAGTCCCGGGAATTAACGCCATTAACTACGGCGGTCTGCCGCAGAAGGAGGGCGCAAGACAATTCGGCAAGGCCATCTATCTGACCGAAGAGGAAATCGCCGATAGCAGAGCGCTGAAAGAGAAAGGCATTCGGCTGGAGATGCGTCAGGTACCCGCCCACTCGGCCGAGCTCCTCAACGAACAACTTTAACTTCGGAGGTCACTATGTTGCTCACCGCAACGTTACTCGGACTGATTGCCGCCCTGGGGATCCTCGATGGCCGCCTGCTTGGGGTATCGATGATCGACCGGCCGCTGGTGATGTGCGCCCTCACCGGTCTGGTCTGCGGCAATCTGCATGAGGGGATTCTGATTGGCGCTACGCTGGAGCTTATTTTTCTCGGCAACGTCGCCATCGGCGCCGCGCACCCACCCGATATCGTGACCGGCTCCGTACTGGCGACCGCGTTTTCGATCATGTCCGGCCGCGGTCCGGAGGCTGCGCTCACCATCGCCATCCCCGTCTCAATGCTGGCGCAAACGCTGGGCATTCTGGTACGCGTGGTGAACGCCCGCTTCGGTCATCTGGCGGACCGCTATGCGGCGCAAGGTAATACCCGGATGGTCGGCCTGATGCACCTCGGCGGTCCGACGCTGCTCTATTTTTTAAACGGATTTCTGCCGGTTTTTTTCGCCATCCTGCTCGGCTCTTCGGCGGTTAGCTGGTTCCTTGAGGCGATTCCGCCGGTGATCACCAACGGATTGATCGTCGCCAGTAAGATCCTGCCGGCGCTCGGCTTCGCCCTGCTGATCAGCATGATGCTCAGCAGCAAACTTATGCCGTACCTCGGTCTGGGCTTTCTGATAGCGGCATATACCAAACTGGATATCATCGCCATCGCGCTATTCGCCGTGGTGTTGGCTTTTATCATCAGCCAGTTTCTTAATCTTAAGCAGCAGGAGAGCTAATCATGAGTGAAATGACGCAGACCCTGTCAGGCGCCGCCCAGCCGCAAAGCGATGACGCAAGCCGGGTCACCGCTCGGGATTTACGCAGCGTGTTCTGGCGCTCCTTTACGCTGCAGGGCTCGTGGAACTACGAGCGCCAGCAGCATATGGGCTACGCCTTCGCAATGTCGCCGGCCCTGAAGCGTATCTATCAGGACCCGACGGAATTGGGGCGCGCCCTGCAGCGCCATCTGGTGCTGTTTAACACCACGCCGCACCTCTCCACCTTTATCTTCGGCTTGTCGATCGCTATGGAAGAGGAGAATCAGCGCAATCCCGAATTTAATGAAGAATCGATAAACGCGATTAAAACCAGCCTGATGGGGCCGCTGGCGGGTATCGGTGACTCCATATTCTGGGGGTCATTGAAGGTGATTGCCGCCGGGATGGGGATTTATTTCGCCCAGCAGGGCAGCCTCCTGGGACCGATAATGGCGTTGTTAGTTTATAACCTACCGCATCTGTTGTGCCGCTGGTATGGGCTGAAGCTCGGCTATCGGGCTGGCACCACCTGGCTGATGCGGATTTACCAAAGCGGACTCATGGATCGGGTCACCTATATCGCGTCAATCGTTGGCCTGATGGTCGTCGGCGCGATGACCGCCAGTATGATAGATATCACCACCCCGCTCAGCTTCACTGCCGGGCAGACGACCATGAAGGCACAGGAGTTTATCGACAAAATACTTCCTTCGCTGCTGCCTCTGCTTTTCACCCTTGGGATGTACAAGCTGATCCGTAAGGGAGTCAACATCAACTGGATCCTGTTAGGCACCATCGCGTTTGGCATGGCGGCCAGCGCGTTAGGCCTGCTTTAAGAAGAGGAATATTACCCATGCACGTAGAAGACTATATGAATGAAACCCCCGCTCGCCTGCTCGCTATGCTAACGCAGACGCGGGAAGATCTCTGGCAAGCGGCGAAAGCGCTGGCGGATCGCGGGATCTCTCGAATCATCTTGACCGGTTCCGGTACGTCTTACCACGGCGCGCTGACCGCGCGGTCGTTTATGCAGCAGTGGTGCGGCATCCCGGTCGATGTATACTGGCCCTTCCTGCTGGACGAGATGGCACTTTCCCTCAGCGGCAAAGCGCTGGTCATCGGCATTTCTCAGGGAGGCGGCAGCCTCTCCACTCTCGCCGCAATGGAGCGCGCCCGGGCAGCCGGGCACCTTACCGCTTCCATGGCCGGGGAAGCGCCAGCTGCCATCGACCAGGCGGCAGATTTGATCCTGACGGTCCCCTGTGGAGAAGAGCGCGCCGGCGCCAAAACCAAAGGTTATCACTGCACCATACTCAACCTGATACTGCTTGCGCTTGCCGTCGCCAGCCGCCAGCAGCGCCTGAGCGATGAGGAGCGCAAGGCGCTACTCGTCCGCATGGAGAGGACGTTCAATCATATGCCGACGCTCATTGAGGCCTCGCAGGCGTGGGTTCTCAATCACGCCCGGCCGCTTATCGACAGCGCAGATATTCGCCTGACCGGCCCGGCAGGGCTGTTTGGCACCGTTCAGGAAGGCGCGCTAAAGATGCTTGAAACGCTGCGCTGCCCGGTGGCCGGCTATGAATTTGAGGAATTCATCCACGGGATCTATAACGCCTTCAATGAGCGTTCAACCCTGATTATGCTCGATCCGCATCCCGATGAGCGCCAGGATCGTCTGGCGGAAATACTGTCTGGTTGGACGCCGCATATTTATCGCATTGGCCCGCTTGTTGACAATAACGGTAAGAACATGCCCTTTACGTTTATTAACGATCCAGACTTTGCAATCTTTGAATATATTATTCCATTGCAAATGGTTTGCGCCAGACTACCGCCAGTGAAGGGTGTCGATCCCGCAATACCTAAGGATCCGCAGTTCCACCAGAAAATGAAAAGTAAAAAACTTAATTAAATAATGCCCTGTAAAAGTTATCCGCCATGCAGCGGAGGACCCTTTACATCTCAAGGAGACCAATATGTCTATAGCTCAGAAAAACGCCCACCATATTATTCGCGATATTTTAACCAGGCAACGTATTGAACGCGTGTGGTTTGTTGGCTGCGGGGGTTCGTTGACCGGCTTCTGGCCGGGGAAATATTTTCTCGATTGTGAAGCGAAAAAGCTGGCCGTCGGCTATGTGACCAGTAATGAATTTGTCCACGCGACGCCGCAAGCATTAGGGGAAAATAGCGTGGTGTTCCTTGCCTCTCAGCAGGGCAACACCGCTGAAACGGTCGAAGCCGCCCGCATCGCGCGTCAAAAAGGCGCGGCTACGATTGGACTGGTATATACCCCCGGCACGCCGCTGTGCGAACACAGCGATTACACTATCGAATACTGCTGGGCTCGCTATCCCGAAACTGTCGATCCGACACAGCAAAAAGCGGCGTACAGCCTGTGGCTGGCGCTGGAGATCCTGGCGCAAACAGAAGGATACGACCATTACGCTGAGATGGTCAGCGCCTTTGCCAGTTTTGAATCCGTGGTGCGCGGCGCTCAGCAGCAGGTGCAAGCGGATGCGCAGCATTTTGCCGAAGCCTGGAAAAGTGAAAAGGTCATTTATATGATGGGCAGCGGTCCTTCGTTCGGTGCCGCGCATCAGGAATCCATCTGTATTCTGTTGGAGATGCAGTGGATTAACTCCGCCAGCATCCATAGCGGCGAGTATTTCCACGGCCCCTTTGAGATTACCGAACCGGGAACGCCGTTCATTTTATTAAAAAGCAGCGGCCGCACCCGTCCGCTGGACGATCGCGCGATCCGCTTTATCGAACGCTATCAGGGAAAACTGCAGATTATTGACGTGGAAAAAGTGGGAATTGATGCGCTTCACGCCAGCGTGCGCGAATATTTCTGCGGCCTGCTGCACAACTGCGTTCTTGATGTGTACAACCTGGCGCTGGCCACCGCCCGCAACCATCCTCTGACCACCCGCCGCTATATGTGGAAAGTCGAATATTAATTCGCTAACCCTCTGCCAGCCCCGGCAACCTGCTCCGGGGCTGCGCTGAGGATTACCAGCGAAAATCGTCAACGCGTAATTCAAAAATATCGTGAATATAACCAATTTCCGCTACCGGCAGCGTCACGTTATAGAGTATTTTCAGGCGCTGAAACGAGTGGTTCACCATAGCAATAAATTCTCCGTGCTGGCGAGAAAATTGCTCAAGATTTTTATAATGGGTAATTTCATTACGCATTACCAGACGCTCAATCATGCAGCTGAGATGCACATACAGGCTAATAATTAAATTATTATTAAAATTAAAGCCAAGCGTGTTTTGCCACTCTGCAATAATAGTCTCAATATGGCTCATCGTTTTTCCGGCATTCAGTATCGTCAAGGAGTTGACGACGTTATGCAGCGAAAACTCACGAACCATATTTTTATTAATCAGCGCAATTTGCTTCTCATTGAGATAGCCGCTTAAGAGCTGACTGAGATGCCGATGCCCCTGCTCGCCCAGCAGCTCTTCAATACCTACCCATGGCACCCCCGCCAGCTGTGGGTCGTGCGTACCCACAACCGCAATCACTTCATACTGGTGGAGCAAGGATATCGCCGTGCGGCTATTTTTTAAGCGCGTATACTCGCAGGCGATAATGTTAATATCAAAGTCGCTGAGCAGGCTCTTCTCCATCAGATTTTTAAATTTAAACGCAGTACCGATTCCGGTAATGCAGGTCACCAGCAGAGCACGCTCTTTTTTTTCTGTCGGCCAGAAGACATCCCAGCGCGACTGATTGAGCGGCACGATCTCTTCGGCAATATGTTCGATATTTTTCCCCAGCGCGATCTCGCTGGCGACGTTCAGCGCCATGCGCGTCGTGACGTTATCCACCACCACCAGCGGGCCGTTAATCACCGACAAAAGCGCATCGGCAATCTCTTTGGTATAGCCCATATCGATAAGCACCATGACTCCGGCTCGGGTATCGGTATGCTGGAGATAATCAACCACGGCGCGGCTGACGTCGCTGAACGCCACCTCCATCGGCATGTCCATCGCCTGGTAGATCTTCTCGCCAATCAGGCGATTGGCGACCCCCGCAATGCTGCTGGCGGTCGAATAGCCGTGGGCGATAATCACCGCTTTCACTTTTCCGCCGCTGGTCGCATCAATCGCATTGCTGACGATAGCGGCAACCGCCAGGCGGTCAAGCGTATCGATGAGCAGATCGTATTTGTTATTGACGACATCCAGTAGTTTGCCCGCGATACGCTGCGCCAGCCCCGCTGAGGACTCCAGCCAGCGCTGCATCACCAGACGCGCGGGCTCGGCAACGCTGCGCGGAGCAAGAGGCAGGCTGGTCAGGTAGCGGCCAGTAAGATAGGCGAATTCGGCATTCAGCTGGAGATCGTAATTGGCGGCGATCGCCTTGCCCACATCCTCAATAAAGCGCAGCCGCTTGTCCTGAAGAGAGACCGCGCTCTCCTGATTCATCAACGCATCGAGATAGAGCGTCACGTTTTGATAAATGAGCTTTTCAAAGGTCCTTGCGCTGATATTGTCCTTCCCGAGTTCCTCGCAGAGGCTGCAAATATTTTCCGTTAGCCGTTGATACTCATGATGACGACCGGAAAACAAAGGCTGCGCGTCGCCATCGCGGTAAATCATGACCCGTTCGCTATTTTGCTGAAGAGAAAAAGGCGCATCCGCCAGCAACCGGTCGGGCAGTAAACCCGCTTTTATCTGTAAAAGATCGCTATCCCGCTCGCCAAATGTCCAGGCGCTGGCGCAAATATTGCGGATCAAATTCTCTAGTCCGCCGACGTTACCCTCGAGCGTTTCGCGCATCAGCTGGCTGATGATTTCGCCGTCCAGCGCCAGATCGTGATGTAATCGCTGCGCTTCACGGCGAAAAAAGTGATGGATAAACGCCAGTCTTTCATACTGTCCACGCTCGGCGATCGGCAGGATTTTGACGATCACCGGAATACGACGAATAAAAGTCGCCAGGAAGTGCTTTTCCAGATCCTCCGTTGAAGCAAAAATCAGCCGTACCGTGGCGCTGCGCTCCTCGCTGCTCTCCCCCAGCCGCCGCCAGCTACCGTTATCCATAAAATGGAACAGCTTCTCCTGTCCTTCGGGGGGCAGACGATGAACCTCATCAATAAATAGTACCCCGCCGTTGCTGTTCTCGATAAGACCGGGGACTGATTTATCCGCACCGGTAAAGGCGCCCTTCGCGTGCCCGAATAATTTCGAGGTCAGCAGCTCTGGATTATTCGCGTACTCAGCGCAGTTAAACACGGTAAAAGGCGCATCAGCAGGCAAAACGCCCTGTTCCATCGCATAACGCCAGAGCTGGCGCGCAAGGAAACTTTTCCCCGTGCCGGTGGGACCGCGCAGCAGAAGCGGTAGACCTGCGCCGGGGTAGCTGATGGCGGCCTTGCACTGCCGCAAAGCTTCCTGCAGGCTGCCCTGAGCGCCTATCAGCTGCGCCAGACTATCCTGGCGCTCAGCGCACAGGGCCTGAAGGGAAGCGTATTCGCCGTGTCGAACCGCGAGGCGGTGGTGGTCGCGCAGCGCGGCAATGGGTAAAAACAGCACCGGGCGACCATTTACTTTGACCACCCGCTGCTCGCGATGGAGATTATTCAGATGATGGCTGATGATACTGCGTTTTTGCTTCAGGCTATCGGCAATCGCCATCGCATTAAACTCGCCAAGCGCTTCCGCGGTCAGCGGTCGCCCGACGATCCGTTGTTCTAGCTGGCGAAAAATCGACTCCTTATTCATCTTGCGCCCCTGTCAAAAGCGTAAAATTCGCTTATACGACAATTCGCGTAAGACGTCGCTGCCCCCTGCCACACTTCTTAAAAAAGCTTAATTATTCATGGGTTACCCTTCCCGCATGCCAGATGCGCTCCGCATAGCGGCCAATTACCGCCAGCGAGACTGCGAGGATCAGGAAAAATGCGACTTTGTGCATGCCATCCCAGAAGAACTCGAAGAAACGGGTATAGAGGTTGATCGCCAGGAACGTCAGACCGAAGCCGCGCAGCATGCCGTCGTCGGTTTTCAGGCTGATATAGATACAGATCCCCGCCGCCACGGCGAACAGCAGCCCCCACGGCAGCAGCTGCCTTTGCGCTATGCTGGACCAGCTATCCAGGTCATAGTTGCCAAAAATCGACAGGATCCACAGGGCGATAAACAGATAGATCAGCCCCATCGCTTTACTGACGGTAAACAGCTGGCGCTGGCGCAAAGCGTGTTGCGCGCCGTAGCAGAGCGCAAGCAGCGCGCCGCCGAACAGCACGAAGCGGATCGGGTAGTTCATGCCCAGCCAGTAGGCGCCCCAGCCCGAAACGTAGCCGGTTTCTGCACCGAACCAGTTGCCCAGCGACAGCAGAAAAAAGAGCCACACCAGCCCGGAGCGAGCAAAAAAGCCAATCGCGCCGTAAATCAGGCATCCGGCCAGGAACAGCGGCGCGATATGACCGCTGCCGGTATCCAGACGTTCGCCAAGCTGCCACAGCGCCACGGCGGTAAAAATAACCCCCAGAAAGAGGATCGCCTCGGTGCTGTAGTGCCACTGCGTTTCCCGCCGCTGGCGGCGAAAACCCCAGGCGTAGCAGGCCACCGCCAGCAGCGCGGGCAGGATGATTCGCGTCAGCGCCGAGCGGCTGAACAGGCTCAGCAGAAGCTCAATCAGGGCGCTGTCGGCAAACAGGCTGCCCAGCGCGACCAGCACGCAGGCCAGCGCGGTCCAGAACGCATAGCGGCTCAGCCGCTGCCAGTCGAAGGGAGAGACGCGCAGCGTTTGCGCCAGCCGCTGGCTATCCTCAGGGGCTAAATCGCCGCTGGCCTGCCACGCCTTTAGCGCGCGCTGAATAATGCGCTGCTCTTTACGGGTAATATTCATGGGCATTCCTTGAGACTGATGACAAACCTTTTTTTGGCTATTGTGCTCGCATTTCTGCCGGGTGGCGCCTTGCCGGGCCTACGAAAAACCGCAATATCAACCTGCTATGCAATGCGCTGTAGGCCTGCGCAAGCATCGCGCCGCCGGGCAGTTCCTGAAGATTGCACTTTGTCAGCAATCTGATTCCTTGTCATTAGTGTTTATCCAGCCACGCCAGCGCCCGTTCGCCCATTTCATCCATCGGCAAATAGACCAGCAGGCGCGAGCCGTTGCGCGGGGCCGAGTACCAGTACATCTGCTGCAGGCTGAAGCGTCCGAGCTGCGGATGGTTAAAGTTTTTCACCTGATTTTCCACCCCGCGCACCTCATAGCGCTGATGCCAGAGGGACTCAAACTCCGCCGACGCGGCAAAAAAGCGCGCCAGCTTATTCTCCCACAGCGGATCGCCGCGGTGCTCCGCCATCGCCGCGCGAAAATAGGAGACAAACGTCGCCAGCACATCGCGATTTTCAATACGGCTGCGCCAGGTTTCATTGGTCAGATACAGATAAATACAGTTGCGATCCTCTTCCGGAATGGTGGCGAAATCGATACCCATCAGGCGGCAGAAGCTGTCGTTCCAGGCCACAATATCGAAGCTCGGCTTCTGAATACTGGCGGGCTGCGGCATCAGGCTATCAAGCATCCGCCGGGTGCCGGGGCTGATGCCTTCGCATACCGTGACCTGCGCGGCTTCCGGCGGCGTCAGTCCGGCCAGGACAAACAGGTGCCGGGTCTCCAGCGGGCTGCACTGCAGCGCGTTCGCCACCGACACCAGCACGGACTCGGACGGATTAACGTCCCGCCCCTGCTCCAGCCAGGTGTACCAGGTGACGCCGACCTCCGCCAGCATCGCCACCTCTTCCCGCCGCAGACCCGGCGTGCGTCGTCGGCCAATGCGCGGCAACCCCAGGCGCTGCGGATCGAGGCTCTCACGCCGGGCGCGCAGAAATGCCCCCAGTTGTTTACGGGCATCATCGGGCGCGGCGATCGTCGATTCACGTTGCGGCATGGTCGTCATAAAACCTCCAGCATGGTAGTGCCAATACCAGTATAAGCAGGAACTGGTACCCGTTTAATTTATCGGTGATGCTACGGCCATCCGCTGAATGACGCAATGGAGAGATCCGATGAATTCGTCTGCTGTTTCACCCGGCCGCGCCGGTTTATTCCTTCTGTTGACCGGCCAGATGCTGCCGCTGATCGACACCTCGATCGCCAACGTCGCGCTGGACTCCATCACCCAATCGCTGAACGCCAGCGCCACCCAGCTGGAGCTGATTGTCGCGCTGTACGGCGTCGCCTTTGCCGTCTGCCTGGCGATGGGCAGCAAACTTGGCGATAACTATGGCCGCCGCCGTCTGTTTATGTGGGGCGTGGCGATTTTTGGCGTCGCCTCCCTGCTGTGCGGAATGGCAAACTCTATCACCACGCTGCTGGCGGCGCGCACGGTCCAGGGCGCCGGCGCGGCGCTAATCGTGCCGCAGATCCTCGCCACGCTGCATATCACCCTCAAAGGCAACGCCCACGCCCGGGCCATCAGCCTGTACGGCGGCATTGGCGGTATCGCCTTTATCGTCGGTCAGATGGGCGGCGGCTGGCTGGTCTCGGCGGATATCGCCGGTTTAGGCTGGCGGAATGCCTTCTTTATTAATGTGCCGATCTGCCTGCTGGTGCTGGCCTTTAGCCCGCGATACGTCCCGGAGACCCGGCGCGAAGCGCATTCGCGCATCGACTGGCAGGGCACCTTCAGCCTTGCGCTGATCCTCTGCTGCCTGCTGTTTCCGATGGCGCTGGGGCCGGAGCTGCACTGGCCGTGGACGCTGCAGCTGATGTTAGCTGCGGTGCTGCCGCTGCTGGTCTGGATGCGGGCCAGCGCGCTGAGCAAACAGCAGCGCGGCGAGCAGCCGCTATTGCCGCCTCGCCTGCTGAAGCTCACCAGCATTCGCTTTGGCATGGCCATCGCCCTGCTCTTTTTCAGCGCCTGGTCCGGATTTATGTTCTGTATGGCGTTGACCATGCAGGCCGGTCTGGGAATGGCGCCGTGGCAGTCCGGGAATAGCTTTATCGCGCTCGGCGTGGCCTACTTCATCTCCGCGCTGTACGCGCCGAAGCTGATTGCCCGCTACAGCATGGGACGCATTTTGCTGACTGGCCTGTCGGTGCAGATTGTCGGCCTGCTGCTGCTGTGCGCGACCTTTTATCGCCTCGCTACCCACACCAGCACCCTCGCGCTGATCCCCTCCACGGCGCTTATCGGCTACGGGCAGGCGCTGATCGTGAACAGCTTTTATCGCATCGGGATGCGCGACATCAGCGCTTCTGACGCCGGAGCCGGGAGCGCAATTCTCAGCACCCTGCAGCAGGCGACGCTGGGCCTGGGCCCGGCAATTCTCGGGTCGCTATTCTTAACTCTCGCCCAGCGCAGCGGCGGCGACTATCCCCGGGCGCTGATCGATTTCCTGGCGGTGGAAGTGGTAATGATGCTGGTACTGGGCGCCATCGCGCTGTGGCTACGCCGACACCTTAACGTCCGTCCGGCGGTAGCGACGCCATAATTCACATCGGCGTAACCTGCGATTTGCATAATAGACATCCAGCGGTCATCATAACCGCTGGATGTAAAGGAGACGTTATGCAGGAATTAATATCGCACATCGCCGCATTAGGCATCAAAATTACCCCCACCACCTCACTCATTATTATCTTCGGCATTATTTTTCTGACGGCGATTGTCGTTCACCTTATTCTGCACAAAGTGGTGCTGCGTACCTTCGAAAAGCGGGCGCAGGCCAGCAGCCACCTATGGTTGCAAATTATTACCCAGAACAAATTATTTCATCGTCTGGCCTTCACCCTGCAGGGGATTATCGTCAACGTGCAGGCGGTGCTATGGCTGCAAAAAGGCAGCGAGGCGGCGGAAATACTCACTACCTGCGCGCAGCTGTGGGTGATGATCTACGCGATGCTGTCCTTCTTTTCGCTGCTGGACGTGGTGTTCAATTTATCGCAGAAATTCGCCACCGCTTCTCAACTACCGCTTAAAGGGATATTTCAGGGAATTAAGCTGGTCTGCGCGATTATTGTCGGCATTCTGGTTATCTCCTTACTGATTGGCCAGTCGCCGGCGATTCTGATTAGCGGCCTCGGCGCGATGGCCGCGGTACTGATGCTGGTGTTCAAAGACCCGATTCTCGGCCTGGTGGCAGGTATTCAGCTCTCTGCCAACGATATGCTCAAGCTCGGCGACTGGCTGGAGATGCCGAAATATGGCGCCGACGGCGCGGTGATCGACATCGGCCTGACCACGGTGAAGGTGCGCAACTGGGACAATACCATCACCACTATTCCCACCTGGTCGCTGGTTTCCGACTCGTTTAAAAACTGGAGCGGTATGTCGGCATCCGGCGGTCGCCGGATTAAGCGCAGCCTGAATATCGATACCACCAGCATTCATTTTCTCGATGAACAGGAGCAGCAGCGCTTAATTCAGGCCCGGCTGCTGAAGCCGTATATGGATTCGCGTCATCAGGAAATTAGCCTGTGGAACCAGCAGAACGCCACCGACCAGTCGGTGCTAAACCAGCGCAAAATGACCAATATCGGCACCTTCCGCGCTTATTTGCAGGAGTATTTACGCAACCATTCGCGCATCCGTAAGGACATGACGCTGATGGTGCGCCAGCTGGCTCCGGACGCCAGCGGCCTGCCGATTGAGATTTACTGTTTCACCAACACCGTGGTGTGGGCGGAGTATGAGAGCATTCAGGCGGATATTTTCGACCACGTTTTTGCCGTGGTTGATGAGTTCGGCCTGCGGATTCACCAGTCCCCCACCGGCAACGATATTCGTTCGCTGGCGGGCGCGGTATCCGGGTAAAACTCAGGTGCTGGCGCGGGGGATCACGCGCCAGTCCATCATCACCCGCTCGACCGCAGCGTCGGGATTATCGATTCTCTTCATCAGTAGCGTCACGGCGGTACGGCCAATCTCGCGCGAAGGCTGTTCCACGGTGGTCAACTGCGGCGATACCACTTCGGCCAGTTCGGTACCATCAAAACCGATTACCGCAATATCTTCCGGCACCCGCAATCCGGCCTGAGCGATAGCCCGCAGCGCGCCCGCCGCCAGCGAATCTGAGACCGCAAATACCGCATCCGGTTTCTCTTTCTGCGCCAGCAGCGTTTCCATCGCCCGGGTACCGGCGGCGGCGCTCAGGTCGCTGGCGTAAGTGACCTGTTGATACGCCAGTTCGCGAACGTGCAGCACGCTTTTGTAGCCGCGCTCGCGCAGGCGCGAGTAGCGATAGCTGAGATCGTGGTTGATTAAGGCAATGCGTTTTCGCCCGCCGTCAACCAGCCGGGAAACGGCGCCCTGCGCCGCATCGACGTCGTTGATGCCCACGCAGGAGATGCTGCCGTTATCGGCATATTCCGCGCACTGCACCCAGGGCGCGTCGCCGATCATGGTGGTCAGTTCCGGCAGGCTGGAGAGCGCGTTCATGGTGATGATGCCGTCGACCATTTTGCCGGAGAGCAGCTGCAGGCCAGAGGTAGAACGGGCCAAATCCGAGCCGGAATTACACAGCAGGATCCGGTAGCCGTTCTTTTCCGCCTCTTCTTCAATACCCTTGACCACCTCGGCGCAAAAGGGGTTAGCGATATTAGAGACCATCACCAGAATCATATTGCTGCGGGCCGTTCGCAGCTGGCGGGCCAGCAGATTAGGCTGGTAGTTACTCTCTTTGATCGCCTGCAGCACACGTTCGCGATTCTTCGCTTTAACGGTATCGCTGTTATTCAATACCCGCGATACCGTCGCCACCGAGACGCCCGCCAGGCGAGCGATTTTCTGAATTGACATAGAGGCTGCACTTCCCGCATAGACGTTATATTTCGCAGGCTATCATAAATGAGCGCCGCCCGCGCCGTCAGCAGGTTTTGCGAGAATTGACGGGATTGATTAGCACGCTAAGGCCGTTATCATGATGGCCCAGGCGTTGTTTCGCCAGAAGCAAAACGAACGCGCGTCGTTGAACACTATCGGTATATAACTGGGGTATCTCTTGAACACCATAAAAAATATTCACATCGCGGCGGCAACGATCGTCGATGGTCAAGGACGCTGTCTTTTAGTACGCAAACGAGGGACTGAGTACTTTATGCAGCCCGGTGGAAAGCCTGAAATCGGGGAAACCCCGGAAGCGGCGCTGATCCGCGAGCTCGAAGAGGAGCTCAACTTTAGCGTTTCACCTGAAGAACTGGTTCCGGTCGGCCGTTTCACCGATACGGCGGCAAACGAGCCGGGCCATACGGTCTCTGCGGATATCTTTCAGATAGCCACCAACAGAGCGAATTTTACGCCGACGGCCGAAATAGAAGAAGTTATCTGGTATACGCCGGGCCAGGATCGGCATATTAAGCTTGCTCCTCTTACCGAGAATCACCTGCTTCCTCTGCTGAAAGGGGCGTAAGCTCGCCGGACACCGCGAAAGAGTTAGCTCATTTGTCTGCAAGTCAAAATCCACGCTGCCATCGTCCCGGTGGCGCTACGGCGGCTTCCAGACAAAGCCAGTTCAGGCCGAAGCGCCCCATTTCACCGAGAAGCATTGCCCGCTTCTTCCGGTGAAGATTTAGCACATCCTTCTGATTTACTTCCCTGCAAACTGCGACGTGTTTTAGCGCTTAAAAACGCCCGGTTTTGTACGCCAGATCATATTTCGCCAGACAACCCTTTCCCCTATAATCCAAAATATCGCAACTTTCCCTTACAAAAATTAGGCCATTGCAGAACAAACCCCACAAAATAAAACAAAATAAAAACACAAAATTAACAAATAGCGATGAGATAGCATTTTTTTTGACTTTTTGTGCTGTTTTTTTTTAACCAATCCGCGCCTATTCAGCGAGAAAATTCCTGGTCGTAATGGATAATTCTTAAAGAGCGATCGACATAAAATATCGCACCTTAAGATTTTTCTTATTTATTAGAGTGGGTTAGTATAAATCCAGACATTTTCTGGACTTAAGAATTTACACATTTTTCATCTGTATAACTCTCCAGAAATTAAAGTTGTCACATTTATTAACTAGCCATAATATAGCCACATCATTGAACGATAGGGTAAGACAATATAGGGAAATAAATCGACATATGCTTCCTCAGAAATATGAGAAGGTATACTGCATAAGCTGTCAGTATCAGTGCGAAATCTATCCACGACCTACGATAAAATCGATTAATTGCATTGAAACTCACTATTGCGTATGGCCTGATAAAAATATCTATTTAAAAAATGGTGTGCATTGTTTTTTAATTAACAAGCATTACAACTTCTCTAATTCTGGCTTTATTTTTGTTGATTTTTCTCGCTACAACATCAGATTATTCACCAATGATAAATGGATTGAATATCTGATCAAGACAGGGCTGCGGGTAGTTTTGATTGCCGACAGATTAGCGCAGCCGCTGGCGCTGTACTGGAAACACCGCTGTCAGCAGATAATTTCGATTATCAATACCAGCGATACCCGAGATGAGATTGAAAAGAAAATACAGCTTTCGTTTCTCGGTCAACGAGATGCTCGAGGCTACCGTCAAAAACTCAGCGATCAAGAGGTATTGGTACTCGACCTTTTACTCGCAGAGAAGTCGGTTAAAGAGATAGCAAAAGAATTGCAGATGGCAGAAAAGAGAATCTACGCAATCAAGCTCAGCTTGCAGAATAAGATGGGAGGCAGAGGGAAGTTAAACATTATTCTATCTGGATAAAAAATTATCAGTATTTACAGCAATAACTCCATAAATGGAACTAACTTAATTATTCTCAGGAAATTTAAAATGAAAAAAATCGTATTAGCGGGTGTTGTGGCTGCGGCTCTTATCTCTACCAATGCAATGGCTAACGTGACCACTTCCGCCACTGCCAGCTGGGATGCTAGCGCAACTAAAGACACCACCAGCGCGCTGGTTGTCACTCCGCTGAAATCCCTGAACTTCCAGTACGCTGAAGGGATTAAAGCGTTTAACGCCCAGAAAGGCGCTTTTGACATCACCATCCAGGGCCAGTCTGGCGCGACTGACTTCACGCTGACCTCTCAAATCGTCAGCAACACCCTGAGCCGTACCACTGACGCCTCTACTCTGGCCGTTGGTGTGAGCTGGAACGGCAACGCGCTGAACAAAACCACGCCGGTAACGATGATTGATGCGGGCAACAACATCTCCGCGGGTCTGGATGCGCTGGCAGTCGCCACCGCCTTCGCAGGCGCCGATCGCGTCAGCACCCAGGGTAACTTCGATTTCACTATCGACTCCGCGACTTCTGACGGCAGCACCGCCGCTGAGTTCAAAGATTTAACCGACGGTTACTGGAGCGGCGACGTTCGCGTTCAGTTCAACGCGGAATGGACTATCTAATCAGGTGTAGCCAACACCTGTCCGGTATGACAAGGAGGCTTTGGCCTCCTTATAAGGATGCGCCATGAAACTGAATCCATTATTACTCTCTCTCTTCTTATTCACCGTGACGCCCTCCTCCCATGCAATAAACGTCGGAGACGTCACCTCAATAATGGGGCCGGATGCCTCGACGCTGGCAAAAGAAATCATTAATACTACCGATACGGCGCGTTACGTTAGCGTCAACGTGGAGCGTATCTCATCGCCGATGGCCGGCGGCAAGGTTATCCCGATGGCGAGCAGATCGGAATTATTGTCAACGCCAGCCAGTCTGATATTACCCGGAAATGCGAAAGAGAACTTTCGTTTTTTTTACAAAGGGCCACAGGATAATCAGGAGCGTTATTACCGCATATCCTGGACCGATGAGCCGGTGACCGAGTTTGAAGCCAGTAAAAAGAAAAAACAGGGTGAGGCAACGACCTCTGCCATTATTGGTACCATTCTGGTGGTCGCGCCGCGCGAAGAAAGATTCGACTATCGTCGAGATAATGACACGGTAACCAATACCGGTAACGCTTCATTCCGCGTTATCTCCTACGGACCCTGTCGTGATAAAGCGAAGGATGAGGGGCAAGGCTGTCGTGAACGCTATTATGTCATGCCTGGTATCAGCGTAAAAATAAAGCATACCGATCTCACCAACAAAAAAACGCGAATTGGAATATGGCACGGTGAGCAATATATAAATGTAAACTGAGTAATATTATGGATAATCTTGGTTATGTCAAAGGGACGTTGTTCGCTGGGTTATTAATTACGGTAAACCAGGGTTGGGCAGCTAATGCTACAGCGCCAGTCAAAGTCAGTAACTATGTTATTCCTTCGGTATTTGCTAACGCGTTATATCAGGGCATGTCGGTCCCTGTTTTTATTCGTTATGAAGGCGATAATAGTACCCAACGCAGCCAGCAAAAAATCGCTGATGCCATCCTTACCATCAAGGATAATGAGTTTCGCCTGAACCAGATCGCCCTCAGCGATCTCCCTGAGCGAACTGAATTATCGCCGCAGATAAAATCGCTGATTAACGAGATGCAGGACAAAAGCATCGGCGACGGTCAGCGCGTTTATATCAACAAAGACGCCTCGCTTTCACTCGATACGCGTTCCTTTTATCTTGAGCTGACGGTTAACCGGGCAGCCATGCAGGCCGCTATTTTGCCGCGTACCAACATGCTTGGGGAATCCACTGCTCAGAATCTCTCGAGCGTGCTGAATTACTCGATGGGGAGCTATTACAATAAATATGAGAATACCGATAACGCCAGCAGCTATCTGACGCTGGACAATACCTGGTCGCTGCGCGAGCACCATCTGAACTTTAACGGTTCCCTCTACGGTATAGGTACCAGCAACCAGCAGAGCAAATTGTATCGCTCGATGTACGAACGTGACTATCAGGGACGCCGCTTCGCCATGGGGATGGTGGATACCTGGAATCTGCAATCGATCGCCAGCATGAGCGCCCTGAACTCCAGCCGCATTTACGGCATCAGCTATGGCAATAAAAGCAGTTCACAAACGCAGGACAACACGCTTGCCCTGGTGCCCGTCACGGTGTTCCTCCCGGCCGCCGGTGAAGTGCACGTGTACCGTGACGGTAAACTGCTCAGCATTCAAAACTTCTCGATGGGCAGCTACGAGCTCGATACGTCGCGCCTGCCGTTTGGTATCTACAACGTTGATATACAGGTGGTCGTTAACGGGCGCGTGGTCAGCAGCCGGACGGCGAACATCAATAAAACGTTCGCTCGAAAATCCAGCGTTACCGGCGATCTCTCATGGCAAACCTTCGCGGGCAGCCTCGAATACAACAAGATGGACTATCGCCACAACTACAACATCAATTATGGCACACGGAATACGTGGATTGCCGGGGTCGCCGCTGCAACCAGCCAACCCTGGCTTTCCGGCGTGAATCTGAAAACCACGCTCTACGGTTTTGACAATAACGGTGTCAATGAAACGGAAGCGAACGTGATTTTCAACAACGCGTTCAGCTTTAACCAGCAGGGGCTGCTCGCTACCGACGGCAGCTGGCAGAGTACCTCCACCTTCAACATGAGTTTACCGGACGGGTATGGCAACCTGTGGGGGTCGCGCCAGTACAGTTCCATCGGTAACGCGCTACCGATGCAGCAAAACGACTATGTGACCGTCGGCGCCAACGCTAACCTGCGCAAAATTGCGCCGTTCCTCGGTACGCTGAGCGTCAGCCGCACCAATAACAAATATACCGGGAGCACCTATACCAACGTCGATTACGATCAATCCTTGTTAGCTAATCGCTACGCAACCGTCACGCTACGCGCCGGTATTCAGAACTATCAGTACAACAACCATGAAAATCTGCGCGATAAGTACGTCAATATTGATGTCTCTATCCCCTTCTCCACCTGGCTCAGCACCGGAGTGTCCAGCCAGAACGGAAACATGCTGGCGAACGCCACGCTGCGCAAAAGCTTCGACAACCGCGCCATTACCCAGGTGGGGGCGTCGGTTTCGAAACAGATTAAACAGAATAAAAATGACGATAGTCGCTATCGTTCCGACGATTACGCCGCCAATGGTTACGTCAGCTATGACACCAAATATAACGCTGGCACCGTCTCCGTCAGCCGCTCATCGCAGCACAGTTCAAACTACAGCCTGAGTTCGCAGGGCAGCGTGGCCTGGACGCAAAAAAATATCTATGCCGGAAAAGGTACCCAAACCGCAGGCCTGGTGGTGAATACCAATTTCAGCGGCAAGGGCCGGATGATGGCGCAGATCAACGGCCAGAACTACCCGCTGACCGGCAAAAGCAATTTCATCAGTCTTCCGCCCTACGCGGAATATAAGGTGGAGCTGATGAACGACAAAAATTCGGAAGACAGCGTCGACATCGTTAACGGTCGTCGTAACAAAGTGGTGCTCTACCCCGGCAACGTCAGCGTGATTAACCCGGAAGTCAAACAGCTGGTCACCGTCTTTGGCCGGGTGAAAGATCGCCGCGGCGGATACTACGCCAACGCCGATATTCATAACCACATTGGTAAAACGCGCACCGACGAACTCGGTGAGTTCGCCATGGACGTCGATAAGCGCTTCCCGGTGATCACCCTGGTGGATAAATTCGGCGGCATCTGCGAAGTGGATCTGGATCTGACAGAGGCGAAAGGCGCCGTATGGGTCGGTGAGATCCCTTGTGAGATCCAACAACAAACGGCATCAGTGACTGGAGATGTTAAGAATGTCTATTAAACCCCAGGCCATCATGCTGCTGGCCGGCTGGCTACTGGCCGCGCCGGCTATGGCGCTCACCGCAAGCAGCAGCGGGAGCGGCAGCAACACCTATATGTTTATCGACAATGATGTCGATGACGAATATTTCATCACCACCAGCTCCCTCGACCCGCGCTTCACCGGAGCCAACGTCTGGACAAAATATCCGACTAACCAGCGTAGTCTGGGATATATAACCTACGTAGGATGGGCTTACGCCAACCGCTACTTCGACCTGTGGATCGAGAATTCACCCATTAACCAGCCGTTTCTCGGGATCCGCTGCATGTCTACGGGCGCAAACTGCCCGGCGTCTGGCTATATTACTCCCGATGTCATCGATAAAGACGGCTTCTATCACGCGATGTCCGGCAACACCGTAGCAAACGGTTACTACGGTGCGGGAGCGCTAAGCCAGTCGGCCTATGAGTATTTTCGCGATCGGCCGGTGGGGACCATCGATTCTTTGCAGCTTAATCTTTGCTACATGAATACCAATACCGATTATGACTTTGCCTCCGGCGTTCGCTGTAAAGATCTCCCCAGCGGGGGAACATGGCGCTACTACACGTTCAACCTCGAAAAGGTCTCGCATCTGAAGTTAAACAGTACCGGTGCTCTGGCAGAAGTGTGGATTGCCAGCGATGGCACGCCAAGCGTCAACCTCGGCTCGGATTTGTGTCAAATGGGTGTGGTCGGGAGCGCTTCGGGGATCATCTGTAAAATGGTGTCTTACAATTTTCAGGAGACTAAAACTCTCACCACCTTACTTGATTTCCGGATGGTGATTGACACGGCGATGCTGGGATTTTCTCCTTCTACGTCTGACGTAAAGTACAGCGGTGATGGGGCAAGCTGGACCAATTTTGGTACGGTCAGCACCTATAACAAGGTTTTCAAACCGTCAGGCGAGTACGTGTACGTATTCCTGTCCAACGCCTTTTTCCAAAAAGTCCTCAAGGCAGGAACGGATTTAACCAACAAGGATGCTCTGTTTACCTTCTATTTTGATAACTCCGTCACCCCACAATCGGGTTATTATCAGTTCACGCCATCAACATTAATTAACATCATCCCGCGGGAATACGGCATCAGCATTGTTGCCAGCGACGGGCGTTCGCATCCACAAGCATCCGGCAAGATTGGTAGCGAAGAGCCCATCACCTTTGAATATAAAGTCACCACCTCCGCGTCGCGTCAGGCCGACAGTATTACCGCCCAGGTGATTGGCGACTCCGTCAACATGTATGGTTTGCCGTTCTGCCTGTTTACCTCAGCGGACGAGACGCTAAAAGTGCCGGTCCCGGCCTACCTCGAATGGACATCCGCTACCGGTAAAGCGGTAAAAGTCCGCAACAGCTGCGGCGAAGATCCTGTCGATATGACCAACGCCGTTTGGGTACAGACGGCCTGGAACGCCAACGTCAACGATGGTTTCTTTTTTACCACCACGCTGAAACTGCTGTTTCCGATGGATGACCCACATTCACAATTCACCACCAATGGTCATGACTGGATGGGGACCGTCAGCGCCACCGGCGATGTAAAAGTGACCGCCACGTGGATTGGCGTCGAGCGGGGGGGATGATGAAAAATATCCTTGTCATCGGATTATGCGGGCTGTGTATTCAGCCCGCTTCCGCGGTGTACTTTGACTCTATTATCTATGATATGGATGGCAGTAAAGATTTTATCTCCCGGCCAATAGTCAATGATACAAAAAACAACAATTTGTATACCATATCGGCTTATAAAATCTCCCGACCGGGCAACGGAGATGAAAGACCTGTTCCAGGCCAGGATAAAGATCTGGTCTGGTCGCCGCTGAAGTTCACGGTACAGGCGAATGGCCAGGAATATTTTAAACTCTATTACCGTGGGCCTAAAGATGCTGTTGAGAGATATTATCGGGTAATCTTTAAGGAAACCCCGGTTACGATTTTCCCCTGGCGTCAGGATCAGAAACAAATGGATGTCGTTCCCTCAGTGTCTATGAGCACCATCCTCATCGTGCGCCCGCGTAAGACGCGATTCCAGTATGAAATTAATGAAGCCACAGGCACCATTAAAAATACTGGCAATACCTATTTTAGAGTCATTCTGCAGAAAGGCTGCAATGGTGACGATGAAAGTTCAACGCAATTTTATATGCTGCCAGGGGAGAGCTGGACAGGCCCCGAGGCGAAGAATAGCAACAGGAAATATATTGTCGCATTAGGCCGCTATCATCAGTTAGGCAAGGGCTGTTTTATGAATTCGCCGGGCTAACCGCCGCTAATCCAGAGCGGGGATATTATGCCTGAAGCGCAGCTCGCGCAGGCGGTTGAGCCCGCCAAACTTTTTGCATAAAGAGTATTGAAAGCGGTAGACGCTGCGGGTATCGCACGCCATGATGCGGGCGATATCCTGACTGGAGTGCCCGTCCGCCAGCAGGCGCAGCGTCTTCATTTCATGCTCCGTCAGCGACGGTGTGCGCCGGCAGCGAAGATTTCGCCCCAGCATGATGCGTTTTATTTTCTTGATTAAGCTGCTTAAGCTATCGTTGACTTCCACCACCGACCATAATAATCCGGAGCGCAGCATCCAAAAATTAGCCATGGGTAGCATACTCTTATCCGCGAGTAAAATAACTTTCAGCCCGGTCTCCTGCAGTTTTTCAGCCCACTCCTCATGCAGAAAATACAAAATATTGTCGAGGGAGAAATCCACCACCACCATTCCTTCAGGCAGAAACAGGTAATTTCACGGAAAACCAAATCATTAACCGCTCGCTTAAAATAATAGTTTTTATCTGGCCATACAGAAAATTTCCTCTCTCCGCAAAGGGATCGCTCCATTTTATCTTCCGCTTCAATAGGGCAGTTTAAACCACACGCCATACATTTAATCTCATGGTCACCTGCCGGCATTACGCTTACCTCTTGAGTGGCTAAAAATATTTTCCAAAAGATACAGATGGAATATCAAACATACTATAAACAAAAACCCCTGCCGCTATTATATTTACTATAAATATAGAAAACAAAAGACTAATTTATACTTCCAGACCGTAAGGAAAATAACGTTAACAGATCCTATTAAATATTTTAATAGAATCTCCATATAATTTAACTATATCATATAATATATATCAAAACATATCTGACCTGATTCCCTTAGTCGAAGCGAGCATAATATTTTTTGTGACTTAATTTATCATCACGCAATACATAAAATTCGCAGGCTATCATCATTCTTTGGTTCTTGTGGGCAATGACCCCTTCACCGCCGCCGGGAATGTCTCCGCCAGCCAGTCGATAAATACGCGCAGCCGGGATGTGACATGGCGATTCTGCGCATAAACCACATGAAAGGGATAAGGAGCCGGACGCCATTTATTCAATATTTCCACCAGTAATCCGTTCGCCAGCGCATTTCTCAGCGAATATGAGAAGGTCTGAACAATCCCCAGCCCAGCCTCCGCTGCCGCAATATGCGCGTTGCTCTCATTTACGCCAAGGTGATGTTCCGTTTTGATCTCTTGCGCGATGCCGTTAGCCAGAAAGCGGAACGGGAAGGCTCTTCCGCTGGCGGGAGATAAATAGCCGACCAGCCGATGTCCGTTCTTCAACTCATCGGGATACGCGGGAACACCATAAAGCCTGAAATAGCCCGGCGTGGCGCAGGTCACGATCGTCGCTTCGCCGATTTTGCGCGCGATTAGGGTCGAGTCGTCCAGCGGACCTCCTCTGATCGCGCAGTCGATATTGCCGCTGATAAGGTCCGAGGGGCTGTCGGCAACCGCCAGGTCGATACGAATATCCGGATAGGTTGCCATAAAATCAGCCAACAGCGGGATCAGCACGTCGCGAGCGGTGGAGCCGCCTACCGCGACGCGCAGATGCCCTTTTGGTTTATTGCGGGCAGCGCGAAATGAGGCATCCACCTCATCCAGTTCTTTCAGAATCCGCACCGCTTTTTCATAGTATTCACGCCCTTCCGGCGTGACGGTAATGCGTCGGGTCGTGCGCTGCAGCAAGCACACGCCAAGATGCGATTCAAGCTGTTGAATCGCTTTACTCAGGGTGGCATTAGGCATATTCAGGGAGTCTGCGGCCCGGGTAAAACTGTTGACTTCGACAACGCGCGTAAAAACTTTAAGGGCTGAAAACCGATCCATTATTCATTTTTCCTGATAAGAGCCGCTGATTATTCACCAGTGTGAAGAGTGTTTTTCACATTACTCCGTTTTTTGCATCCGTGGCTGACGGTAGAGTGACTCCCGTACTCAGTCGCCAGGTGGTCACGGTAAGTGGATGACTCAATTGGCATATTCATACTTTAGTTAAGGAAGTGCACCATGAGTAAAAAACTTTCGGCAAAAATCGCGTTAGTCACCGGCGGCACCTCGGGTATCGGCCTGGCATCAGCCCGGGAGCTGGCCTCGCAGGGAGCGACGGTCTATATCACCGGTCGCCGTCAGGAAGAGCTTGATGCGGCGGTCGCGTTAATCGGTCCCGCCGCCAGCGGGATCCGCGCCGATGCCTCGATATTAAGCGACCTCGATAGGGTGTTTTCGACCATTGCCAGTGAATCAGGGCGACTGGATGTGCTTTTTGCCAATGCGGGCGGCGGCGATATGATGCCGCTGGGCGCCATAACGGAAGAGCACTTCGATCGCATTTTCGCTACCAACGTGCGCGGCGTGCTGTTCACCGTCCAGAAGTCCTTGCCGCTGTTGACCCAGGGGGCTTCCATCATCCTTACCGGCTCGACCGCGGCGGTGAAAGGCACCGCGAACTTCAGCGTGTACAGCGCCAGTAAGGCCGCCGTGCGTAACCTGGCCCGCTCATGGGCGCTGGACCTGAAGGCGCGCGGTATCCGCGTGAATGTGGTCAGCCCGGGGCCCGTCCGTACGCCCGGCCTGGGAGGACTTGTCGCGGAAGAGCAGCGCCAGGGACTCTTTGATATGCTGGCCGCCGACGTCCCGCTGGGCCGCATTGGCGAGCCCGAGGAGGTCGCTAAAACCGTCGCTTTTCTGGCGTCAGACGACGCGAGCTTTATTAACGCCGCTGAAATCTACGTTGATGGCGGGCTGGCGCAGATCTAAAAAATGCTGCCTGAAGACCCTTGGATTCATAGGTCTTCAGGTGCTACCGTGCATCTATAATTAGCCGTTTTGTTCTGTAGCCGAATGATCGGTGTACCTGTTCTAATAATTATGGATGATGATATCAATGAAACTTCAAATAGCGCTTATCGCGCTCGGCTGTTCGCTCACCGCCCTTTCCGGTTGTACCTCCTCAAAATCTTCACCGGAACGCCACGCTTACTATTTTGTCTCACACCGCAACGATTTCGTCGGCGGTAACTTCGCCACTAACCGTCAGGAAAACTACCGCTTAAATCTGCCGACCTTTACCGAAATCTATGCCCGTGGCCAGCAGGACAAAAAATCGGGAATGAGCGAAAGCGATGCCCGTCGTACCGCCGACGCTATCAGGCAGCAGGTGGCTGAGGGCACAAAAACCCAGCACGCGTTCACCGGTAACGCCAGCGATAAATGGGACAACGAAATGGAAAATAAGGATGCCGTATTGTTCGGTAACGAACTGGCCGGGACGTATCTTGATGGCTATTTTGGCGTGAAATAACACAGCGGGTGCGCGAAATGCGCACCGCGCCTTCTGCTATCTTTCCACCTTCACCCAGCGCTGCTGCTGATGGCTTTTCACTATCGCCGCAATGATGTACATCACGTCCGCCCCCTCGTAGAACGAAGCGAAACGCCGCGACGATGCCGGCGGCATTCGACCGGCGCGCACCACCTGATAAAAGCTCAGCATCATATTTTTAAACGCATCGGGCCAGCCTTCATTATGCCCGCCGGGGAAATGGGCGCTGGCGGCGGCCTCGCCGAGCATCAGACTCGGATCGTCGCTGAGCAGTTGGTTTGGCCGCTGGCGATGACCAATCCACAGCCGCTGCGGCACCTCCTGATCCCAGGCCAGCGAACAGCGGCTGCCGCCGATCTCCACCGTCAGGCCGTTTTTTCTCCCGGCGCTGACCTGCGAAACGATAAAGCTCCCCTTGCTGCCATCGTCGAAGCGAAACAGGACCGACCCCAAATCTTCGGTATCGACGGGCCGCGCTTCATACGCGGTACCATCGCGATGCTGGCTGAACGTCGCGTCGCCGGCCACGGGCACCTGGCGCGTCGGCCAGACGATAGACAGATCCGCCATCACCTCCACAATGCGTCGGCCGGTCATAAACTGCACCGTATCGCACCAGTGGGAACCAATGTCGGCCATCGCCCGCGAGGCCCCGCCCTGCGCCGAATCCACGCGCCAGTTATAGT
The DNA here is from genome assembly GCF_051835185.1 of Klebsiella sp. K5-306. Classification (NCBI taxonomy): domain Bacteria; kingdom Pseudomonadati; phylum Pseudomonadota; class Gammaproteobacteria; order Enterobacterales; family Enterobacteriaceae; genus Klebsiella; species Klebsiella sp. K5-306. Next base: position 13,600 of record NZ_JAIFJY010000019.1, on the reverse strand, counting down.
CACTCTCCAGCAGCATCCAGTCCTGCAAATAGCTGCCGTGCGCCGCAAACAGCCTCCCGACGTCGCCGTTGCGCATCATCGCCGCCGCCTGCTGCACCATGGCAAACTGGCGATACACAAAGCTGACCCCATGAACCACCCCGGCGCTTTCCGCCAGCGCCACCAGCTCGCGGGCCTCCTCGATGGTCATGCAGAGCGGTTTTTCTGAAAAAACGTGCAGACCGGCGGAGAGGATCTGTCGGTTAATCCGCGCATGCAGGTGGTTCGGCGTACAGTTATGCACCACCTGCAATCCGGGATGCGCCAGCAGCGCCTCGACGCTACCGTAGGCGTGCGCCACGTTGAGCTGGCGCGCCTTCTGCTGCGCCACTTCCAGCGAACCGTCGCACAATGCCACCACCTCGATGTCGCCTACCCGACGCAGCGCTTCCAGATGCGCCGGCCCGATAAACCCGGAGCCAATAATGCCGACCTGAATCATTCTCCTCCCTCCTTGCCTGCGGCAAAATCATCAAACGCCCGCCCGGAGACCGGGATGATATGGCGGCGGATAAACTCGCTGCCTTCGCGCGCACCAACCTCCGCATCCTTCAGGCAGCACTCCCACTCCAGCACCGCCCAGCCGTCAAAATCATATTCTGTGAGCTTGCTGAAAATCGTTTTGAAATCGATCTGCCCGTCGCCCAGCGAACGAAAACGCCCCGCTCGCTGCTGCCAGTTCTGATAGCCGCCGTAGACCCCAGTGCGCCCGCTGCGGCGGAATTCGGCATCTTTGACGTGAAACGCTTTGATCCGCGAATGATAGATATCGATGTAACCCAGGTAGTCCATCTGCTGAAGATGTAGATGGCTGGGGTCATAGAGCATATTGCAGCGCGGATGGTTATCGACCCGCTGCAGGAAACGCTCAAATGTCACGCCATCATGCAGGTCTTCGCCGGGATGGATTTCGTAGCAGACATCCACGCCCTGCTCGTCAAAAACGTCCAGCAGCGGTCGCCAGCGCCGGGCCAGTTCATCGAAGGCCTCATCGAGAAGCGGCTGATTATGCGGCGGCCACGGATAAAAATAAGGCCACGCCAGCGCGCCGGAAAAGGTGGCGTGCGCCTTCAGCCCCAGACGCGCCGAGGCCACCGCCGCCTGGCGCACTTTCTCGACCGCCCACTGCTGGCGCGCCTGCGGGTTACCGCGCAGCGCGGCGGGCGCAAACGCGTCAAAGGCCTTATCATAAGCCGGATGGACGGCCACCAGCTGTCCCTCAAGATGAGTGGACAGCTCGCTGATCGCCAGGCCCTGTTCCGCCAGTATGCCGCTCACCTCATCGCAGTAGCTCTGACTTGCGGCGGCGCGTTCAACGTCGAAAATCGCCGGATGATTGCAGGGGATCTGCAATGCCTGATAGCCCAAACCTGCGGCCCACTGCGCCACGCCCTCCAGGGTATTAAACGGCGCCTGCGGGCCGATAAACTGCGCCAGAAAAATGCCCGGTCCTTTAATGGTTTTCATACCACCTCCTGAAAAATTAACGCTGCTCTTTCTCGTTGTACTGGAAAGAGAAAAGGAAAATCAGCGCGATAACCGCAGCGGCCACCGCCGGGATCCACCAGAAGGTCACCCACGCCTGCGGCACGCTCTGGCCGGCGACCAGATGGTTATACAGCGCGCCGGAGATCTGCGATCCCAGCAGCATACCGATGCCATAGGTGAACATAACAATCATGCTCTGCGCCTGGCCTTTGACCTTCTCACCGGCCACGCGATCGGTACAAATAAAGCCGACTACAAAGAAAAAGTCGTAGCAGACGCCGTGCAGCAGGATGCCCAGATAGAGCAGGAACCGCCCCTCTTCGCTGACGCCAAGGGCAAAGAAGGCGTAGCGTACGAACCACGCCGCCATGCCGATCAGCAGCATGTATTTAACCCCCAGGCGGCGGAACAGCAGCGGGATCACCAGCATAAAGAAGATTTCTGACATCTGACCGAAAGACATCGCGGTGCTGACGTCCGCCACCCCGGCATCCGCCAGATAAGAGGCGGTGTAGGCGTAGTAGGTCCCGAGCGGAATCGAAATCAGCGTCGCGCAGAGGGAGAAAATGAGGAAGTGGCGCGTTTTTAGCAGCGCGAAAGCGTCGGCGCACAGCAGGTCGCGAAACTGTACCGGCGTCCCCTTCGCCGGAGCCGGCGTATGCGGCAGCGTCAGACTATAAACGGCCAGCGCCACCGAGCAGAGCGCCGCCAGGGTAAAAATGCCGGTGGTATCGGAGATACCGGTGACGCCGATAAAGATACCGGCGATGATCCAGCCGATAGTGCCGAAGACGCGCACCACCGGGAAGGTTTTATCGACGTTCGCCAGGCTGTGGAAAGCGATATTGTTGGTCAGCGCCAGCGTCGGCATATAGCACAGGGTATAGCCGAACAGCAGGCCGATCAGCAGCGCGCCGTTTTGCGCCACCAGCGCCTGCGGGACAAACCACAGAATAACCGCACCGGCCAGATGCATCACCGCCATCACCTTCTGCGAAGCGAAAAAGCGATCGACCAGCATCCCCAGCACAAACGGTGAGAGAATAGAGGCAATCGGCCCGGCGGAGAAGGCATCGCCAATCAGCAGCGACATCTCATAGCGGGTCATCACCAACCCCAGCGTCACCGACCAGCTTCCCCAGATAAAAAACTGCATAAACATCATTAACGACAGCCGCGGCACCAGAAAACGGTGGGCTACGCGGGGTGTTTCACGACCTTCGGTTGTTGTGACCATTTCGACCGCCCTCAAAAAGTAATCGATTACAAATACGCTCAAATAAAAAGTAATCGATTACAAAAAGAAGATCGCGGGCAAAATACGCTAAGCGCGAAGAAGATCACAATAAAAAGAGATAATGCCCCGCCGGACGACGGGGCGATCGCCCTACGCCGAACGGCGCAGGGTTTTAAAGGCCACAAACAGGAACAGGATCCAGACCGGCAGCAGAATCGCCGACAGGCGCATACCGTCAATCGTGCACATCAGCACCAGGATCAGCCCAAGAAAGGCGATACAGATATAGTTGCTGGCGGGCGACAACAGGGCTTTAAACTTCGATTCGCGCCCTTTGCGCCGCTGGGCGGCGCGGAACTTCAGGTGCGCCAGACAGATCATAATCCAGTTCAGCAGCAGCGTCGCTACCACCAGCGCCATCAGCAGACCGAGAGCTTTTTGCGGCAGCAGGTAGTTAAGCAGCACCACCAGCGAAGTAATGACTCCCGATAGCAGCAGGGAGTTAACCGGCACGCCGCGCTTGCTGACGCGGGCGAGAAACTTCGGCGCATTACCCTGTACCGACAGTCCGAACAGCATCCGGCTATTGGAATAAACGCCGCTGTTATAGACCGACAGCGACGCTACCAGAATAACGAAGTTTAGCGCTGAAGCCACCACGTTACTGTCCAGATTATGAAAGATCATCACGAACGGGCTGCTGTCGGATTTAATTTCCACCCACGGATAGAGCGCCAGCAGAACCACCAGCGAGCCGATATAAAACAGCAGGATACGGTATACCACCTGGTTAACCGCTTTCGGGATGCTCTTTTCCGGATTGTGGGCTTCCGCCGCGGTAATGCCGATGAGCTCCAGCCCGCCGAAGGAAAACATAATGACCGCCAGCGACATGATCAGGCCGTGCCAGCCGGTGGCGAAGAAACCGCCGTGTTTCCACAGATTATCAATGCCCGCTTTGCTGCCGCCGTGGCCGCCGAACAGCATCCACAGGCCAAAGCCGATCATGCCGATAATCGCCAGCACCTTGATCAGCGCAAACCAGAACTCCGCTTCACCGTACAGACGCACGTTCACCAGGTTGACGGCGTTGATAATGATGAAAAAAGCGGCGGCCCAGATCCACGTCGGCACGTCCGGCAGCCAGTACTGCATATAGATCCCGGCGGCGGTCAGTTCCGCCATCCCGACCAGCACGAACATTACCCAGTAGTTCCAGCCGGAAAGAAAGCCGGCGAACGGCCCCCAGTACTTATAAGCAAAGTGGGCAAAGGAACCAGAAACCGGTTCTTCGACGACCATTTCGCCAAGCTGGCGCATGATCAGAAATGCGATGATGCCGGCGACGGCATAGCCGAGCAGTACGGCCGGTCCCGCCATTTGAATGGCTGGCCCGATGCCGAGAAACAGGCCGGTACCGATGGCGCCGCCAAGGGCGATAAGCTGAATATGTCGGTTCTGTAAACCGCGGTGAAGCGTCGGGCCGCTTTCCTCTACGGCATCCGACGGCGTTGACGCGTCTTTCACGTCGATCCCCTGTGTGTTTATATGAAGGGGCACCTTGTAACACTTATCCCCGTCATACTTCAAGCCGCAGATGCCCTGGCTTCATACGTTCATTGATTTATCACAAGGGGCGAGCAGCCCTGCCCGCCCCAGCGTTTTGCTTAGAACTCGTAGCCGACCGAAACCTTGAACGTCCGTGGTTCGCCACGGAACAGATAGGTTCCGCTGTCATCCGCGCCGGACCAGTAGTTCTCATCCGTCACGTTATCCACCCCCGCACGCACCGTCATCTGGTTCTGATTTTCATTAAGCGCGAGGCGATAGCGCACGCCGAGATCAAGGGTGGTGTAGCTATCAATCTTCTTGCTATTCGCCTGGTCGGCATACTGCGAACCGGAATGGTTGAGGCGCGCGGTGGCGGTCAGGCCGTCGATGGGCTTGATGTCATACTCTGCCCCAAGCACCGCGTAGAACCCCGGTACGCCGATCGCTGTTTTACCGTCGTTGATACCATCCTTGGTTTTCGACAGTTCGGCTTTCAGCCAGGTCGCGCTGGCGTTAAGGCGCAGACCGTACAGCGGTTCGCCGAAGACGTTAAATTCCACGCCGCGATTACGCTGCTCGCCGTTAAGGCCATAGCGTTTCTGGCTATCGAGGAATGCCGACGGCATTTTAATTTCAAACAGCGCCAGCGAGCCGCCAATGCGGCCAAAATCCGCCTTCATCCCGACTTCGTTCTGTTTGGAGTGAATAATTCCGACGCTTTCGCCATAGTTGGCGGCGGAGTTCGGCGCGTTGCTGCCCGGCTGCAGGGCTTCGGTATGGTTGGCGTATAGAGAGATAACCTGCCACGGCTTGTAGACCACTCCATAGGTTGGCATCCAGCGGCTGTCGTCATACGCATCGCTTTGCAGGCCGGTGGTTTTGTTGTAGTTACGTACCACCACTTTTTGATGACGCGCGCCAGCGGTGAACAGTAGCGTATCATCCAGCACGCCGAGGGTGTCGCTCAGCAGCCAGCCCTGGGAACGGGTACGGCCGCTGGTCAGCGGATCGTAATAATTACCGTCGGATGAAGAATAGGCCGGAGGCGCAACCTGCTGAGTATCGTAGATATTCACCAGCGGGTTATCCGCCGCCTTCGACATCCGCCATGCGGTTTTATCGTTTTGGGTTTTCGCCGAATAGCCGACGTTGACTTTGTGCGATACAAAACCGGTGGCGAACTCGCCGCGTACACCGGCCATACCGCTGGCGGTATCAATATAGCGGTTGGTATCCAGGCGCCCCGCCGTGGCGTTGCCCGCCCGGTCGATGAGCTTCGACGCGCTATATAAGCCGATTTCATGGGCGTGCTGCGCGCCTAAAGAGGCATAGGCGGTCCATTTATCGACAATGTCGTACTCCATCCTCAGCATACCAAACTCATTTTCGATATCGCTGTAAGCCCATTTTTGCGTGTAGTTGTGGGTGTTATCCGGCAGGCGCGGAATAAAATCGACGCCCGAAATGTTGATCCCCATCGGGCCGCCGTGGAAGGTTTTTTTTTGATAGCCAAAGTCAAACGAGCTGCGCATGCGTTCGCCGCGATAATCGAGACCAATAGAAGCCAGCGTGGTTCTGCGTTTATCACTCTCCACCGCCGTCTCGCCTTCGCGGTGCACCAGGTTCACCCGCGCGCCGAACTGGTTATCATCGCCAAAGCGGCGACCCAAATCCAGCGAGCCGCCGACCTGAGAATCTGAGGTATAGTCCACGCCCACGCGAGCGGTCGGGATATCTTCCGCGCGCTTGGGTTCAAGGTTGATCATGCCGCCGACGCCGGAACTGGCTGCGCCGTTCAGCAGGGCGTTGGCGCCTTTAAAAATTTCCACCCGCTCAAGCATGGCGGTATCCACTACCTGACGCGGCACCACGCCCGCCAGCCCGCTCAGGGTCATATCGTCGCCGTCAAATTTAAGGCCGCGAATGCGGTAGGTCTCAGCGTAGTTACCGTAGCCCTGCACCGGCTGAACCCCGGCATCGTTACTCACTACGTCGGTGATGGTTTTCGCCTGCTGATCCTGAATCAGCTTCGAGGTATAGCCGATAATGCTGAACGGAACGTCCATCGCGTTTTGTTCGCCGAGCATTCCGAGGCGGCCGCCGTTGGCGACCTGGCCGTCGAGATAGGCGGGCACCACCAGGTCGCCGCCGGCTCTAAAGCGGCTGTCGGGCGTCGCCTGAACGACCATGGTTTCTTCGTTTTTCTGACGTTCGCCGGCGTCGTTTTCTACCGCAGCGGCTGAATGGGTGATCGCGCCAACGGTTAACGCCAGCAGCGTTTTTCGCAGTGGGAAGGCCGGAGAGCAGGAGCTACGCATAATTTGGTCCCATAGATAGGAAAATAAAGCCAGGGGCCCGTTGCCGGGCCAGATTTTTTATTTTGCGGTCAGGTCAATGCGGACAACGCTGTCCGGCCCTTTCGTCGAATGATCTTTATTGAACGGCTGTTTGACGGTGACAAACAATGTTTGCCCGTCGGCGGAGATCAGCAGGCTGTTGGGGTTAGCCGGAATATCCCATGATTTTTTTAACGCGTAGCTGCTGCCATCCAGGCTGATTACTTTGCCGGATTCACGCTGGGAAATATAAATCTCGTTGCGCTTTGGATTGAACTGCACCGCCAGCGAATCGCCCACTTCCAGCTGCTTAATCAGCTTACCGGTATGGATATCAAGCACCAGCGTGGTTTTCGCTTGCGAGTTGTCGGTGACGAACAGGCGGCCGGTGGCGCTATCTTCGGCCATATTCAGCAGCAGGGCTGGCTTTGCGCCCAGCGGCTTCCAGCGCTGCTCGATACGGTTGTTGCGTGGGTTAATCACCAACACCTCGCCGCTGCCGTTTGCCGCATAGAGACGTCCGGTTTGCGCAGAGTAGTGCAGGCCGGTCATCCATTTGCCGGTATTTTTAATCCGCGTTTTCAGCTTCAGCGTGTCGGCATCGACGACCCAGATTTGTGCCGGATCGGCCACCGCGCCGACGTAAAGCGTATTATTGAGCAACAGGATCTGCCGCGCGCCGTACGGGAATCCCTCTTTGTTACGCTCGCTGAACAGCAGGCGTTTTTTGACTTTGCCGCTGGCGGTATCAATGGCGCGAATGCCGCCGTCCAGCGAGTTGGTCACGTACAGCGTACTGCCATCCGGACTAAGCTGTACGGCAAAGTTTTTCTGGTCTGTGTGGGTCATACCGAGGGTTTTCAGGGTCGTCGGGTCCAGCTTATAGACCGCCCCGCCCTGCACATCTTTAAAGCCTTCAGCGCTGGCCACGTATAGCGCATCGCCTTTCGGGCTGAGCGCCATTTCATACAGCCCCTCCGCCAGCTCGCGCTTCAGCGGCTGTGCGGGGGTAACCGCGCTTTTTTCAGCCTCGTGTTGAGAAGCCGGAACGGTATGGGTGGCGGCGCAGCCGCTTAAGACAGCAGAAATAGCCAGCGCCAGCGCCGGGAGAGTGCATTTCATAAGATCAATCCTGAACAAAATCAACGATCCGATAGTGACTCCGCCGCCGAAATTAACGTTTCCGGTCTTGCGCCTGTGAGCCCCATCCTGTGCCTTCGCCGTTTCCCTGTGAGCCCGCGACGAACGCAGGTTATCTCCTGACAAAACCGCAAACAAGAAGAAGAATGAGAACTATACGCATTATCTTATCGTAATCAAGCCTGGCTTTTGGCGAATGGAAAAACGTTTCATTTTTCGGTGAAAGGGATTTGCCGCAGAGGGATGAGCTGAAGGTGAGGAACAATGCGCGACAAAACGCTGAGAGGCAGAGGGCCGGACCCGACAGGATCCGGCCTCAATGACTACGCGCTGGCGGTGTCCAGGCGCGCCAGCTGTTCCGCACTCAGGCTCAGCACGGCGGCGCGGGCAAAGCTCTCTACTTGTGCAATGCTGGTGGCGCTGGCGATGGGCGCCGTCACGCCTTCGCGGGTCATCAGCCAGGCCAGAGCGACTTCGGCAGGTTTAGCGCCATTTTGCTCCGCGACCTCATCCAGGGTATCAATAATACGCAGCCCGCGAGGATTAAGGTATTTACCGATGCGGCTGCCGCGCTGGCTTTGCGCCAGATCGGACTGCTGGCGGTATTTACCGGTCAGGAAGCCGGACGCCAGGCTGTAGTAGGTCACCACGCCGATCTCGCGGCTGACGCACAAGTCGCAGAGCGCGCCTTCAAAAGCCGAGCGATGATAAAGATTATATTCCGGCTGCAGTACCTGCCAGGACGGCAGGCCGCTTTTACGCGACACCTCCAGCGCGCTCGACAGCTGCTGCGCGTCAAGGTTTGAGGCGCCCATCGCGCGGATTTTACCCGCCTGCTGCAGGGCGTGGAAGGCTTCGAGCGTTTCGGCAACCGGCGTTTCCGGGTCCGGCCAGTGGGCAAAATAGAGGTCAATATAATCAGTGTTCAGGCGACGGAGCGAATCGTCTACCGCCTGCTGGATCCAGGCTTTTTTCAACCCTTTATGACCAGGAAGGCCTAAATCGGAACCCACTTTGGTGAAGATCTTCACCTTCTCGCGCATGCCTGGCCGCGCCTGTAGCCAGCGGCCGATAATGGTTTCAGACTCGCCGCCCCGGTTGCCATCCGCCCAGCGGGAGTAGACATCCGCCGTGTCGATAGCATCGAAGCCGTGGTCTATAAACGCATCAAGAATGGCAAAACTGGTTTTTTCATCGGTGGTCCAGCCAAAAACGTTACCGCCAAACACCAGCGGGGCGATGGAAAATCCAGTTTTGCCCAGGGGACGTGTGATCATGCCGTTCACTCCTTATCGCTTATATTCAGTATCCTTCGGAACGCCGTGAGGGCCAGAAAAGGACAATTACGGGATAGTAAGAAAAGGAAGCTAGAAGCGGGCTTTCCGCGCCCGCTGAATGCATAACAACATTATGTCCCGGAATAGACGTCAAAGCTAAAATATTTCCCGGCGAGCTTTTTATAAGTGCCGTCGGCAAGAATAGTGGCAATCGCGCCGTTAATCTCCTGGCGCAGAGCATCGTCCTCTTTGCGGAGGCCAATCGCCGCGCCGGCGCCGAACAGCTTGTCGTCCTTCAGGTGTCCGCCAACGAAGGCAAAATCTTTCCCCTGCGGCTGCTGCAGGAAGCTGTAGTCAGCCATCATGCCGGAAAGCACCGCGCCGTCAATACGCCCGGACTCCAGATCCTGAACCACGCGATCCGCCCCCTGATAGGCGACGATATTGATTCCTGCCGGACGCCAGTGCTGATTAACGTAAGTCTCCTGCGCCGATCCCTGCTCGACGCCGATGGTTTTGCCTTTCAACTGCTCGACGGTGTTTCCGGCCAGGCTGTTTTTACGCGCGACAAGGAATACCGGGCCGTTGTACAGCTTGTCGCTAAAGCCAATCTGCTCTTTGCGTTTCTCGGTCATATACATGCCGGAGAGGATCGCATCGAACTTACGCGCCTTCAGCGCCGGGATAATACCGTCGAAATTGCTTTCCACCCACACGCACTTCGCCTGCAGCTGTGCGCAAATCGCGTTGCCGAGGTCAATATCAAAACCCTGCAGCTTACCCTGCGGATCTTTCCATTCAAACGGCGCGAAGGTCGGGTCGACGCCAAAGCGAATTTCCTTATTTTCTGCGGCCAGGGCTGAGGTTGAGGCCATCAGCGCGACCCACAGCAGAAGAGATTTTTTCATTATTTATGGACTCCAGAGATCAACGGCAGTGTGTTTCAACTAACCGGGCAAACAGCGTCGCGCCGGTGGAAATAATATCGTCATTAAAGTCATAGCCAGGGTTATGCACCATACAGCTGCCCTTCCCGCCTTTCTCGCCATTGCCCAGCAGGAAGTAGCAGCCGGGGCGCTGCTGGAGCATAAAGGCAAAATCTTCGCTGGCGTTCATCGGCGAGATGGATTCCAGCACGCCCTCCTCGCCAAAGACTTCCAGCGCCAGCGCTTTGGCGAATTCGGTCTCTTCAACGCTGTTGGTCAGTACCGGATAAGAGTCAAAGACCTCTACCTCGCTGCTGGCGCCGTAGCTTTTGGCGGTAAAATCAGCAAGCTCCTTGATACGTTTAATCAGCAGGTCGCGGATTTCCGGCTTCATCGCCCGCACGCTCAGCTCCATCACCACGTTCTCCGGAATGACGTTCGATGCAATGCCCGCCTGGAAAGTGCCGACGCTCACTACCGCGGTTTCGCCCGGCGGTACGTTACGCGCAACGATGCTTTGCAGATTCATCACCAGCGCCGCGCCGGTGACAATCGGATCGACGGTGCGCTCGGGGTGCGCGCCGTGGCCGCCGTAGCCGGTAATGGTAATTTTTACCGTATCCGCCGAGGCCATAAAATTACCGGCGTAAAAGCCAACTTTCCCTACCGGCAGGCCCGGCATATTGTGCAGGCCGAAGATGCGCTCGCAGGGAAAGCGCTCAAACAGGCCGTCTTTAATCATTAAATCCGCGCCGCCGATAGCTTCTTCGGCAGGCTGGAATATCAGGTGAACCGTGCCGTTGAACTGACAGGCCGGAGAGGCGATATACTTCGCCGCCGCCAGCAGAATGGTGGTATGACCATCATGGCCGCAGGCGTGCATTTTCCCGGCAACGGTGCTAGCCCACGGGAGATCGGTCGCTTCGAAAATCGGCAGCGCGTCCATGTCGGCGCGCAGGCCGATAGTGCGCGGAGAATCGCCTTTGCTTAAGGTTCCGACCACCCCGGTTTTCGCCAGCCCGCGGGTCACCGTATAGCCCCACTCGGTGAGTTTTCCGGCCACCAGCTCGCTGGTATTAAACTCTTCCAGGCTTAATTCCGGATTGGCGTGTAAATAATGACGGATCGCAATCATTTCTTCTTCAGTGGCTTTAATTTCGGGAATTACACAGTCGGTCATGCCGGTCTCCGGGCAAAAAATGAGATATTCAGTTTGAATAACTTAACTTGTCAGAGGCTTAATGCAAGTAGGATTTGTGATAGAGGAAGGAGGCATCATCTTCTTTACTCATAATGATGAATTTTGTGAATTCACGGTACTGGCTCAAGGCATAACTTTAGATATAGTTATTCTTTTTCAATAATCTAAAATTAACAGCGACGTCAGGAGATAAGACTATAAAAATAGCAACATTTCGCCATGAAACGTCTGACAAACCGCTTAGCTAGAATATTTTACTCCAACCACCCCACCAGCAGTCAGACGGAAGCTGGCCCCGCGGGTCGCTCCAGGAGGCTGAATATGCCGATCCCGTTTTCGGTAACCGAAAATCGTCTATCTCAACCTCAAACAGTGATGAGTTGCTCATTCTTCTGCATGAGATAAAGAGCTGAATTGACAAACCATCATAAAAATGCCGTACATGCATAATGTGAAATAGCGTCACAGTATTCCATTCAGCAAAGTTTTTTTAAACCATTGACGTTAAGACATCAGCCGCGCCGAGATCCCGCTTTATAAATAATTAAAGTCATATACTTCCGTTTGAAAGCCAGGCTGACAAGCGTAAAAGACTTATATTTGATTAACTAAGTCAATATCAGCCTTTAATCCGCTTCGCGGGGTTATTTCCCTATGGCGTACCCTCCTCCAGGGCTCGTATTGACAAGCGAATATGCCATAGATAAATAGCATTCACACAAAAAATATCACAACACCCAACAAATCAAATTTAATATAAACAGTCAATCAGGAGGTAATGACCAGGATTTTGATAGATGAAATGTATAACCGCACAATTGAACATTTATTTTATAGATATATAAACCCTGAATTAAAGACAATTTAAAACATACTAAAATCAGAGCTTTCAACTATGAACATGCACAACCTTAGAGTTTAATACCACAACATCGCTAATGTTTGCTCATTGGCAAAAACATTTATTTAGGAATATTCTTGGATAGATAAGAGCCCCAGGCCTTTTTGACTTGCACCAGGAGGTTTCCCATCTTTATAATCTTTTCACATTGAAAATATAAATTCACTGACGTGCGGCGTACTAAAGAATTACGTTAGCTCTAACCGTGGGAATGATAAATATGACAATACGGTTAGCACAAAGAGCCCGACAAACAGCATCGGTAACGAAAAGAAAAAGCTGACAGATCATCACCGCAACAGAACATCCTATAAAAGAGGCGGCTTTTCTTTTCACAAAATACCACCAGGATTAAATATGTAACTTCAGGAAGCGTGAATATTACATGGACGCACTTTCTGTTAATGCTCCTGATAAAGACCGCAATATAGAGATAAAGAAATTTATTAAATAGTGCGTTGAAAGGCCTACATAGCCAGGCGAATAGCCAGTTGATGTAATAACGCCTCGTATCACGAGGCCTGTTTTGAAAATTAGATAAGGATATACAAATGACTAATCAGTTCAAGAAGATAGCAATTATCGCTGCTTTCGGTATGTTGCCTTGTGCAGCTTTTGCTACCCCAACCGTTACCTTTCAAGGGGAAGTCACCGACCAGACCTGTTCTGTCAGCATTAACGGGCAAACCAGCTCTGTCGTCATGCTGCCTACCGTAGCCACAACTGACTTCGGCCCTACCCTTGCCAATGGACAAACGGCTGGACTGACCCCATTCACCGTCTCTATCAGCGATTGTACTGCGCCGGCGACCGATATTAACATCGCCACGAAATTCCTTGGCTATGATGTGGATACCGGCTCCGGCGTTCTGGGCAACCGCGCAACCAGCAATGCCGCCGTCGGATTTGGTATTCAGCTAACGGCTTCAAGCGATGGTTCAAATCCGGTAGTGCTCTCTGGCCCAACGGCTGTTAACGGACTGGTACTGAAAGCAACCAAAACTGAAGCAAGCTACGAGTTCGGTGCACGTTATTATGTCGTTAAAGCGACAGGCGCTACCCCGGGTAAAATTACCTCTGTAGCCGAATATACGCTGAGCTACTTCTAATTGCGCAGCTCTGGCTGGCGAGACATTCTCGTCCAGCCAGAGTTTTCACCCGGTTTCTTTGTATCGTGTGCGATAGATTTCGCTGCGATGCCAAACATATCTCTTCTGGCAGCAAATTAAACTCAGACTTAGGGTACTAATTTAATACAGGAAAGCGAAGGATGCGCATTTATTTCTCATTAGTAGCAATGCTTCTTTTATGCCTGAGTCATCATGTCTGTGCTAGCGTAGTGATGACCGGGACGCGTATTATTTATCCAGCTCAGGCTAGGGAAGGTGCGAACAAGTTCCTGATATGAGATCATCATATTCATCCGGAGCGCATCCCAGAGGGACATCATGAGCCATCAACTCACCTTCGCCGATAGTGAATTCAGCACTAAGCGCCGTCAGAC
>NZ_JAIFJY010000018.1:0-116594 GCF_051835185.1 Klebsiella sp. K5-306 | reverse complement strand
CCACACAGATTGTCTGATAAATTGTTAAAGAGCAGTGCAACGCGGCTTTCGCTCACCGTTGCGAGGTCCCGTATAATACGTTTTCCTCATTCAGAGTCAAGCGTTTAATTTCGCTTTTCTCTGCCGGCATTCATCGCTGAATCCCGCTGACCCGGCGGGCTGTAAGCCGTTGTTCCGTGTCAGTGGAGGCGCATTATAGGGAGTTCTGAGACGTTGACAAGCCCTGTTTGCAAAAAATCTTTCAACCGTCTCTTTTTTGTGCAAAACGCTATGAAAGCGGTAGTTTTTCCAGCGATTCGAAGCCGTAACGCTGCAAAACGCTCAAAAGCTGTTCAGTTTCAGCCGTTAACGCCATACAGTACGCAATATTGGCATCACCCGATTTTGCATCAGGCGCTTCATGCTCTAATAGCCAGGCGGTTCGACGCGCAATCGCCGCCCCGGAGTCGATCATTCTTGTCCCTTCCGGCAGAACCTGCTGCAGCTCCTCTTGTAATAGAGGGAAATGCGTACAGCCCAACACAACCGTATCAGGCGGCTCCTGCATTCGCAGCCAGGGACGCAGAATACGTCGCAGCTCATCCAGCGGAACCGGCTCGCCGTGCAGCTTGGCTTCTGCCAGCTCAACCAGCTCTGCCGATCCCAGCATTTCGATTTTGCATTCATTCGCAAAACGAGCAATCAGTTCGCGCGTATAAGGACGTTTTACCGTCCCGCGCGTCGCCAGCAGACCAACAACGCCATTCGCCGTTAATCGTGCCGCGGGTTTTATCGCAGGAACCACGCCGACAACCGGAAACGCAAATTTGTCGCGCAAGGCGGGGAGGGAAACGGTACTTGCGGTATTACAGGCAATGACGGCCAGCGCCAGGGGGTAACGCTGCTGAACCGCGGTGACAATCTCCAGAACGCGTTCAACAATAAACTCTTCGCTTTTCTCACCGTAGGGGAAAGCAACGTTGTCGAAAGCGTAGATATAATGCAGATTCGGCAAAAGCTGCCGAATCTCATTGTAAACCGACAGCCCACCGACGCCGGAATCAAACACCAGCACGGTGGGACGTGGATCAGAAGGTGTAGCTGCCAGACAAGTAGTATTCTCGCCCTGCAGTTTGGTAGCCATAAGCTGTCTCGTAATCTTTATCGAACAGGTTAGCTATTTTACCACGAACTGTCAGTCGATCGGTGATCGGATACGCTGCAGAAACGTCTACCGTGCTGTAGCTCGGCAAAATTCTTTGCGTATTGTTGTATTGGGAGGTGTTGTTGTCGTAACGCTTCCCATAATACTGCCACGACACATCCATATCGACATTAAACACGGACCAGTCCAGCTGATACTTTGCCTGTCGTTTAGAACGCCGGGCCAGCACTTCACCGTTATCATCGTTACGCGGATCAACATACTGCAACGTTACGCGATGGCTAAAAATACCGGTATCAATACTTCCCGTCCATTCCACGCCTTTAATCGTGGCGGCATTGATATTGTCGTACTCCCCCTCATAGGTAACAGGATCGGAGTAATAGGTAATCAGATTACTAATCTTGTAATGGTACGCGGATAAGCGCCAGTCAACAGGGCCGGTAAGCCCCTCCAGCCCCGCCTCCCACTGTTTCGACTCTTCAGGTTTCAGATTAGGATTCGCGTTGATACCAAATCGGGTTGAGCCAAACTGTTGTCCTAAAGAAGGCGCAAGGAAGCCGGTACCGTAACCGATAGTCAGGCGATAATTTTCAACAAACTCCCATCCTGCGGTAGTCTGCCAGGTACCGTGCCAGCCAAACTGCTCATCGTGATCTTCACGTCCGGAAGCTTCGAGGGTGACATCACCCACTTGCTGCTGGCCCGTCAGATACAGCCCCGTGTTATCACGCTTGTAGGTATCCGACAGCGCCGTATCTGACGACGTTAAACGCTGCTGCTGCCAATCGACCCCTGCGCTGACCGAGCCGTGACCGACAATAACGTTATTGCCCCATTGAAGATTACGCTGCGTCATCCTGTCGAGCGTCGTCCCATCATTATAACGACCATAAATACTGCTGTAGTTATAGTCCTTTACCTTCTGATAGCTGGCGATAAGCTGAGAGGAGTAAATACCGGAATTGAAGTTCAGCCCGGCATCCCAGCTTTGGTTATAGAGCTGGTTTTCATCTGCGCTGTTGGCCGGACTATACGGCGGGCTTCCAAGATCGTAATCAGAGTTGTTGGTGTAGCTGTGTCCGCGGAAGAAACCGTCAAAATTCTCGTTAAATTTATGCTCAAGACCGCCCCAAAACGTTTTATTACGGAAACCATCGCGATCGCCGTCGTGATCCCAGGTTGAATCAGGCTGAACGTTAAAGCCTTTATTGCCCTCATAAGAGCCCGCAACTGTCGCGACCGTATCGCCAAAGCGATGGCGCAGAGTACCGTCATATTGTTGGTACCCTTTAGAACCCACCCCAGCGGTAATTTTGGATTGTTCTTTATCGGAATGCGTAATGACGTTAATCACGCCGCCCATTGCGCCGGAACCATAAATCGCCGAACGCGGGCCGCGGATATATTCAACTCTCTGCACCAGCGATAGCGGAATCTGGTTCAGGTCAGGATTATTGGTGATACCCGGTCGAGCCATGGGAACGCCATCAACCAGAACCAGCACCTGTTTGGCTTCAGTACCACGGATGAAGAGCGAGGAAGATTGTCCCATCCCCCCATTTTGCGCGACGTCCACGCCAGGCAATCGGCGCATTACATCGTTCAAATCTTTCGCCTGCCAGCGATCGATCTCTTCCCGCGTCACAACATCGGTCGGCGCAAGGACCGTGTTGACCGGTTGTTGAAAACGATTTGCTGTCACCACTAACGTATCTGAATTGCTGTCCTGCGCCCAGCCGGAAAAAGCCGTGACGGAGAGCGCCGTCATCAGCGAAGCTTTTTTAATCATTTTAAAAGCATCCGTAATATGCAAAGGATGCCGCCGGCTCTATCAATAGCACGCGATGATAGAAACCAAATGCGACGTATTCCGGCAGGTCTTCGGGCTTGGGGTGTTTAATGGATGAGGACTTCCCGCTAAATAACTGCAGTGTCTGCACTATGCGCTCATCCCACTTTTCCTTACCGCTGCGCGTCAGCTCCAGATTTGCACTGGATTCCCTATTAACTCATAGGACCGGTAACACGATGCTATAATTAGAAACATATAGATGTCCAGACTTCTACGGTGATATTTCCTGATATCATCAGGGCTGGACATCCCCAGCGCTTTCCCTACAATCCCCGCGTACTTATTTTATTCAGGATACATCATGACCCCCGAACACCTTCCTACCGAACAATATGAAGCGCAGCTGGCAGAAAAAGTCGTCCGTTTGCAGAAAATGATGGCGCCTTTCAGCGCCCCGGTTCCGGAAGTGTTTCGTTCGCCGGTCAGCCACTATCGCATGCGCGCAGAGTTCCGCCTGTGGCACGATGGCGATGACCTGTACCACATTATGTTTGATCAGCAGACCAAATCCCGTATTCGCGTCGATACCTTCCCGGCCGCCAGTGAACTCATTAATCAATTGATGACTGCCGTGATTGCCGGCGTACGCGATAACCCGGTACTGCGCCATAAACTGTTTCAGGTGGATTATCTGACCACCCTAAGCAACCAGGCGGTGATATCGCTGCTGTATCATAAAAAGCTCGACGACGAGTGGCGCCAGCAGGCGGAGCGTTTGCGCGATGCGCTGCGGGGGCAAAACCTGAATGTGCATCTGATTGGCCGCGCAACGAAGACGAAAATCGAGCTGGATCAGGATTATATTGATGAACGCTTACCGGTTGGCGGGCGTGAAATGGTCTATCGCCAGGTAGAGAATAGCTTCACCCAGCCGAACGCAGCGATGAACATCCAGATGCTGGAGTGGGCTATTGATACCACGAAAGGCGCAACCGGCGACCTGCTTGAGCTGTATTGCGGCAACGGCAACTTTTCGCTGGCGCTGGCGCGTAATTTCGATCGCGTGCTGGCAACAGAGATTGCTAAACCATCCGTCGCAGCAGCGCAATACAACATTGCCGCGAACCACATTGATAATGTGCAGATTATCCGCATGTCGGCGGAAGAGTTTACTCAAGCGATGAACGGCGTGCGGGAGTTTAATCGCCTGCAGGGCATCGATCTGAAGAGCTATCAGTGCGAGACGATTTTCGTCGATCCGCCGCGCAGCGGGCTGGATAGCGAAACGGAGAAAATGGTGCAGGCGTATCCGCGTATTCTGTATATCTCCTGCAATCCGGAGACCCTATGCCAGAACCTGGAAACGCTCAGTGATACCCACGAGGTCACGCGCCTGGCGCTGTTCGACCAGTTCCCGTATACCCACCATATGGAATGCGGCGTACTGTTAACGAAGAAGTAAAGCTGCGGCAGGAAACCCGGCAACAGCGCTGTTGCCGGGCGATAGATTATTCAGCGATCGCGCTCTTGCGGTTGCGCACTTTGTAGCCAATCCAGAACACCATAATCACCGACAGAACCGCCGGGAAGAAGTTAGAGCCGATGTCCGGATATTCCGCGCGCACAACGGTGCTATAAACCAGCACGCCGAGAATAAAACAGGCGGCGGCAAGCCCCGGCAGACCCACGGGCATACTACGATTTTGATAGCGCTGATGCAGACAGTAAACCGTCAGCACCAGCGACAAAACAGGGAAAATGGAAAAAGGGACAATTGAACTGAATAGCGCAGCGAAGGTTCCATTAATGGATAAACCTGCGATCAGCGCCAGCAGCAGCGTGCCTCTATCTTGTACTGAGTGTTTCATTGCTCGTCCTTCACGTTATTCGGAATGATTTGAAATTTTTTCTTGTTCACGGCGATACCAATAATACGCGCCTTTCGAGATCATTCTGAGCTGCAGCACCAGGCGCTCTTCCAGCTGCCGACGCTGCTCCGGACCTACATCCAGGGCCTCGGCGCCGGCGCTAAATACGATGGTGACCATAGCTTCAGCCTGCGCTTCGGTAAAGGCGCGCGGCATATGGTTTTCGATTTCTAAATAGTCGGCAAGTTCCGCGATGAAATGCTGAATTTCACGCGCCACGGCGGCACGAAACGCCGCGGATGTACCGGAGCGTTCACGCAGCAGCAGACGGAAGGCATTCGGGTTGTTACCGATGAATTCCATAAAGGTGGAAACAGAGGTACGAATGACGCTACCCCCTTTGGCGATACGCTGCCGCGCCTGACGCATCAGCTGACGCAGCATCAGCCCGCTTTCATCCACCATGGTCAAACCCAGCTCATCGACATCGCGGAAATGGCGATAGAAGGACGTTGGGGCGATCCCGGCTTCCCGCGCCACTTCGCGCAGGCTCAAGCTGGCAAAACTTCGTTCAGCACTTAGCTGGCTAAATGCTGCTTCCACCAGCGAACGCCGGGTTTTTTCTTTTTGTTGCGCTCTTACGCCCATCACGTTGTCTGAATCCTTCCATAAGCCCTTCCGGCACTATACCAGAGATTAGAACCAATCGGTTTACACTGGATTGTGAATGATTGTTTACGAGCTGATTCTGCTTTTATGCCGCAAAAAAGCACAACGATAATTGGGTTAAAGCGCGGCGAATGTTATCATCGTGTTTATTTTATGTATAAAACAGGTGAGTAATGCCATGTCACACTCTTGGGATTATGATGCAATTGTGATTGGTTCCGGTCCGGGCGGAGAAGGTGCCGCCATGGGGCTGGTGAAACAGGGAGCACGCGTTGCCGTCATCGAGCGCTACCATAACGTCGGCGGCGGTTGTACCCACTGGGGTACCATCCCGTCAAAAGCCCTCCGCCATGCCGTCAGCCGTATTATCGAGTTTAACCAAAACCCCCTCTACAGCGACCATTCCCGTCTTCTTCGTTCTTCCTTCGCCGACATCCTGAACCATGCCGACAGCGTCATTAACCAGCAAACCCATATGCGTCAGGGTTTCTATGAGCGCAACCACTGTGAAATCCTGCAGGGCAACGCCCATTTTGTCGATGAACACACTATCGCGCTGGAATGCCACGACGGTACCGTGGAGACGGTGACGGCGGAAAAGTTCGTCATTGCCTGCGGTTCACGCCCCTATCACCCGGCAGACGTCGACTTTCATCATCCGCGCATTTATGACAGCGACTCGATCCTCAGCCTGCATCACGAACCGCGCCATGTGATCATTTATGGCGCCGGGGTGATCGGCTGCGAATATGCGTCGATCTTCCGCGGGATGGAGGTCAAAGTGGATCTGATCAACACCCGCGATCGTCTGCTGGCGTTTCTCGATCAGGAGATGTCTGATTCGCTCTCCTATCACTTCTGGAACAGCGGCGTGGTGATTCGTCACAACGAAGAGTACGAAAAGATTGAAGGCGTTGATGACGGCGTCATCATGCATCTGAAATCCGGCAAAAAGCTCAAGGCGGACTGCCTGCTCTACGCCAACGGCCGTACCGGGAATACCGACTCTCTGGCGCTGGAAAATATCGGTCTGCAGACCGATAGCCGCGGTCAGCTAAAGGTCAACAGCATGTACCAGACCGCCCTGCCGCACATCTATGCCGTCGGCGATGTGATTGGCTATCCGAGCCTGGCCTCCGCCGCGTACGATCAGGGGCGCATTGCGGCCCAGGCGCTGGTGAAAGGCGAAGCATCTGCGCATCTGATTGAGGATATCCCTACCGGGATTTACACCATTCCGGAAATCAGCTCGGTCGGCAAAACCGAGCAGCAGCTGACGGCAATGAAGGTGCCTTATGAGGTCGGGCGCGCGCAGTTCAAGCACCTGGCGCGAGCGCAGATTGTCGGTATGAGCGTCGGTACGTTGAAGATCCTGTTTCATCGCGAAACGAAAGAGATCCTCGGCATTCATTGTTTCGGCGAGCGCGCGGCCGAAATTATTCACATCGGCCAGGCGATAATGGAGCAGAAAGGCGGCGGTAACACCATTGAGTACTTCGTTAACACCACCTTTAACTATCCGACAATGGCGGAAGCCTATCGGGTAGCTGCGTTGAATGGCTTAAACCGCCTGTTTTAACGCCGCGTCGAAATGGCCATCCATTTTACTGCGGATGGCCTCCGCCAGATGTTCATAACGGCTACGCAGCGGAGAACCCGGGCGATAAACCAGCCCAACGGTACGTCTCGGTTCCGGCTTAATGCAAGGCACATAGACCACGCCATCGCGCTTTCTCTCCTGCGGCACGGCTAAGGCGGGCAACAGGGTGATGCCGCTACCGGCAGCCACCATGTTACGCAGCGTTTCGAGACTGGTCGCGCGGAAGTGGGTGTCTTCATCGGCGCCGGCTTCAAAGCAAAAGCCCATCGCCTGATCGCGCAGGCAGTGGCCATCTTCCAGCATCAGCAGTTTTTCACCGGCCAGATCCGACATCGGCACGCACTCGCGGTTTGCCCACGGATGATCTTCATAGATAGCCAGCATCATTGGCTCATCAAACAGCGGCACCTCAATAAAAGCTTCGCTCTCTTT
Organism: Klebsiella sp. K5-306; assembly: GCF_051835185.1. Taxonomy (NCBI): domain Bacteria; kingdom Pseudomonadati; phylum Pseudomonadota; class Gammaproteobacteria; order Enterobacterales; family Enterobacteriaceae; genus Klebsiella; species Klebsiella sp. K5-306. Next base: position 109,086 of record NZ_JAIFJY010000018.1, on the reverse strand, counting down.
GACCAGCGCCAGAATTGCGCAGTCGAGCTTACCGCTATCAAGCTGGGCCAACAGCTGATGGGTTTGCGCTTCATGCAGATACATTTCCAGCTTCGGAAAGGTCTGGTGCAGCATGGGGATAATCAGCGGCAGCAGATAAGGGCCAATGGTCGGGATCAGTCCGATATGCAATGGCCCGGACATGGTCTCTCCCTGCTGGCTCGCCATTTCCTTAAGCACTTTGACTTCGCGTAGCACGGTACGCGCTTGATCCACCAGCAGCAGCCCTGCCTGGGTGAACAGAACCTTACGGCTGGTGCGCTCCAGCAACATCACGCCGAGTTCATCCTCCAGCTTACGGATCTGCCCGCTAAGCGTAGGTTGACTGACGTGGCAAGAATCCGCCGCACGGCGGAAGTGGCGGTGTTCAGCTAGCGCTACCAGATATTCAAGATCGCGAATATTCATTATTCATCCTCCATCGCCACGATAGTCCATGGCGATAGATAGAATAGCAACGAACGATTATCCCTATCAAGGTTTCTGTTCAATAATAAACCCATAAATGAGGAAAACTGCAGAAAATCATTGAGCTTCCTCATCAGTTCTCTACCCGGATAACTAAAGCCAACGTGAACTTTTGCGGACCTTGTGTCCGCTTTTTTTTTGCATAAAAAAGCCCGGAGTTACCCGAGCTTCCTTTATTTAATACCTTTCAGGCAGCGAACAGATAGCTCAAACCAGGCGCGATTTAGCGTCGGCAATCGCCTGAGCAACCTGCTGCGGAGAAACGCCGCCTTTAGCCGCTCGCTTATCCAGACACGACTGCAGCGAAAGAATCGGATAGACGTCATCAGCAATAACGCCGCTAAATTTTTGTAAATCGGCCAGAGGGAGATCTTCCAGCGGTTTGCCCTGGGCAATGGCTTCTACTACCGCTTCACCCACAATATGGTGCGCCTCACGGAACGGTACGCCTTTAGCTACCAGATAGTCCGCCAGCTCGGTGGCATTCGCGTATCCCTGCTGCGCGGCTTCTTCACAGCGCGGGCGTTTCACCTGAATACCGTCAAGCACCAGCGCCGCCATATGCAGGCAGTCGAGCCAGGTATCAAGCGCGTCAAACAGGCCTTCTTTATCTTCCTGCATATCTTTGTTGTAGGCCAGCGGCAGCCCTTTAAGGGTCATCATCATGCCGGTCAGGGCACCCTGCACGCGGCCGCATTTACCGCGGATCAGCTCCAGCGCATCCGGGTTTTTCTTCTGCGGCATCAGGGATGAACCCGACGTCACGCGGTCAGAAAGCTCCACAAAGCCCGCTTCGCCGGTATTAAAGAAGATCAGATCTTCGGCAAAACGCGACAGGTGGACCATGCCGATTGAGGCATCGGACAGCAGTTCCAGGACGTGATCGCGATCGGACACGCTGTCCAGGCTATTGCGGGTCGCCGTTGCGAAACCCAGCCAGCCGGCAAGCTGTTCGCGATCGATTTCATAGGCGGTCCCCGCCAGCGCGCCGCAGCCCAGCGGGCTGACGTCCAGACGCTTCAGCGCATCCTGCAGGCGGCTTTCATCACGCGCCAGCATTTCGACATAGGCCAGACACCAGTGAGCGAACGTCACCGGCTGCGCGCGCTGCAGGTGAGTATAGCCCGGCATGACCGCGTCCTGATTAGCCTCCGCCGTCTCAACCAGCGCGCTTTGCAGCTGACGATTCGCCGACAGCAGCTCCACCACGGTATCTTTGCACCACAGCTTCAGGTCCGTTGCGACCTGGTCATTACGGCTGCGCCCGGTGTGCAGCTTTTTGCCCAGTTGGCCAACCTTGTCGATCAGTTTACCTTCTACCCAGCTATGAATATCTTCCGCATCGCTTTCGAGGATCTGCTGCGGATTAGCCCGTACTTCTTCCAGCAGAATGTTCAGCGCCTCTTCCAGCTTCTGCTGTTCATCAGCGGTCAGTACGCCCACCGTCACCAGCGCTTTGGACCAGGCAACAGAGCCAACGATATCCTGCTCCGCCAGGCGATAGTCAAAGCGCAAAGAGTCGTTGAACTGTTTGAACCGCTGATCCGCTGCCTGAGTAAAACGCCCACCCCAAAGTGCCATAACATGCTTCCTTAATATCTTTGAATTTTATTGCCCGGCGGCGCTGCGCTTACCGGGCCGACAAAATGATAAATTGATTATGCCAGAATACGCGTGCCGATCGGCGTACCGTTAAACAGTGCAGGGAGCTGCTCTGCGTGCCGCCAGGAGGCGATATCGACCGGGCGGCCTAATGTCCGCGCCGCGTCCAGAGCCGCATTCACTTTGACGATCATTCCGTCGGTGATAATGCCCTGCTCGATCAGTTGTTCAGCTTTCCCGGCGGTCATTTCAGCAATACGCTGACCTTTGCCATCGAGAATGCCGCTCACGTCTGACAGCAGAATCAGGTCTGCGCCAAGCGTTGCCGCCAGCGCGGTCGCCGCCTGGTCGGCGTTGACGTTCATTAACTTACCGTCATCGGTAACGCCGATGGAGCTGACAACCGGCAGATAACCGCCCGCCAGCAGCGTGTTAATCAGCGCCGGAGAACCCGGCTGAGCAAATCCGACATGGCCAAGCTCTTCATCAAGCTGCGTCACTTTGACGCTATCGCCATCGCCGAGGAATAGCCCAACGGAAGCCAGGCCGTGTTTCTTCGCCCACGCCAGCAGCGTTTTATTGGCGGTTCCCGCCAGCGCGCCGGTAATAATGTCGATCTGATCCGCCGGGGTGACCCGCAGACCATTTTTCTTGTTCACCGGCAGATTAAGCTGCTTCATCAGTTCATCCACCACGCAGCCGCCGCCGTGCACAATAATTAGCGGGCGCTGATGTGATTCACGGTAGTTCACCAGGGCAGTAAACAGGCGCTCCAGCGCTTCTTCGCTGTCCAGCAGGACGCCGCCGAGTTTGATAATTAAAGGATTCATCATCACACCTTAAATAAGAGACTGCGTCTCAGCGAAGCCGAAACGAATGTTAGCGCACTGTACGGCCTGCGCGGCCGCACCTTTCAGCAGGTTATCTTCCGCCGCCACCACGATGATATGTTCATCCTGGACTGCAAAACCGATATCACAGAATGGCAGACCCACGACATTTTTCAATGCAGGGACCCCGCGATCGTATAAACGTACCAGCGGTTTATCCGCATAGGCCTGCTGGAACACCGCCGCGACCTGTTCTTTACTGACGCCGGGCTTCAGACGGCAGGTAATGGTTTCCAGAATCCCACGCTTAAAATTGCCCAGATGCGGGGTAAAAATAACGTCCGCGCCCAGGTGGGTGGAGATTTCCGGGTGATGGCGGTGATTGAAAACGCCGTAGGGTTGCAGGCTGACTTCGCAGAAGCTGTTACCGAGAGAGGCTTTACGCCCGGCGCCGCTGACCCCGCTGGTCGCGTTGATCACCGGCCACTGGTTAAGATCCAGCAGTCCCGCATCGATCAGCGGTTTTAACGATAGCTGAGCCGCCGTCGGGTAGCAGCCGGGTACGGCAATCAGATTTGCTTCTTTTAGCTTTTCGACGCTCCACTCGGCCAGGCCGTAAACCGCCTGTTCAAGCAGTTCAGGGTGCTGATGAGTGAAACCATAATATTTTTCATAGAAGGCGCCGTCATTCACGCGGAACGCCCCGGAGAGATCGAACACCACGCAGCCCGCCGCGAGAAACTGCGGCGCCAGATCGTGGCTCACTTCATGGGCGGTAGCCAGAAAAACGACATCGACTCCGGCGCTAAACTCGCTGATATCAGACATCGGCTGCAGCGGCAGATCGACAATCCCTTTCAGTTGCGGATGCAAATCGGAAACTAATTTTCCCGCATCATTGCTTTGCGCGGAGACCGTCAAAGCGGTTATGGTCATATGAGGATGGCGATTTACATAGGCCACTAGCTCTGCGCCGGCATAACCGCTGGCGCCCACAATCAGCGTGTTCAACATTGGGGCTCTTCACCTTCTTGCTTACGTATATTTGCCCTGGAAGACCGTTGCCTTCCCCACCCTGTTGAGCCGTAAGCGCATCATCCTTACGTTCGATGGGTTTCCTTACGCTCAACGATAATGTATTTTTATTCACAAATAATGCATGAATATTGATACTATCACGACCCGAGGTGTGTCAACAATGAAAAACAATTTACCGCCCTTTATCGAGATTTACCGCGCGCTGATCGCCACACCTTCCATCAGCGCAACCGAAGAGGCGCTGGATCAAAGCAATGAGTCTTTAATCAATTTACTGGCGGGCTGGTTCCGTGATATCGGCTTTAATGTTGAAGTTCAGCCGGTGCCGGATACGCGTAATAAATTCAACCTGCTGGCGAGTACCGGCCACGGCGCAGGCGGCCTGCTGCTTGCCGGGCACACCGATACCGTCCCGTTTGATGATGGCCGCTGGACTCGCGATCCTTTTACCCTGACCGAGCACGACAATAAGCTATACGGCCTGGGCACTGCGGATATGAAAGGCTTCTTCGCCTTTATTCTCGATGCCCTGCGCGACGTCGATGTGGCTAAACTGAAAAAGCCGCTCTATATTCTGGCGACGGCCGATGAAGAGACCAGCATGGCCGGCGCGCGCTATTTCGCCGAAACGACCCAACTGCGGCCGGACTGCGCCATTATCGGCGAACCGACTTCGCTGCAGCCGGTACGCGCGCACAAAGGCCATATGTCTACTGCCGTTCGCGTTCAGGGGCAGTCTGGCCACTCCAGCGACCCGGCACGCGGCGTCAACGCCATTGAGCTAATGCACGATGCCATCGGCCGCATCATGCAGCTGCGCGATGACCTGAAAGAGCGTTATCACTACGCCGCATTTACCGTCCCGTATCCCACACTTAACCTTGGGGCCATTCACGGCGGCGATGCCTCCAACCGCATTTGCGCCTGTTGCGAACTGCATATGGATATTCGCCCGCTGCCCGGAATGACCCTCAACGATCTTAACGGGCTGCTGAACGAGGCGCTGGCACCGGTGAGTGAGCGTTGGCCTGGTCGCCTGACCGTTGCTGAACTGCATCCGCCGATCCCTGGCTACGAATGCCCACCGGACCATAAGCTGGTTGAGGTAGTCGAAAAACTGCTCGGCGCGCAGACCGACGTGGTCAACTACTGCACCGAAGCGCCGTTTATTCAGACCCTCTGTCCGACGCTGGTATTAGGCCCGGGCTCGATTAACCAGGCCCACCAGCCGGATGAGTATCTGGAAACGCGCTTTATTAAGCCAACCCGCGAGCTCATTACCCAGGTGGTCCACCATTTCTGCTGGCATTAAAACGCGCGCCCTCTGGTGATTTTTTTCCGCACGAGAGGGTGACAATTATCACGTTTTCATAAGCAACACTTATCAAGCGACCTCTGAGTTAAATTTCGCAAATTGCCGCTATTTATTCGTTTGCTGAAGCGATTTCGCAACAATTGACGCGGGGGGTTTTACGTGGCTTTATAAAAGACGGTTGCTTATCCACTGCTCAAATTTTCGAGCGCCGGATATAACAAAATAAAATGAGATGGGGTGTCTGGGGTAACATGAACGAACAATATTCCGCTTTGCGTAGTAATGTCAGTATGCTCGGTAAGGTGCTGGGCGACACCATCAAGGATGCGCTAGGAGAAAACATTCTTGATCGTGTCGAAACTATCCGTAAGTTGTCCAAATCTTCTCGCGCTGGCAATGAAGCCAACCGCCAGGAGCTGCTCACCACGCTGCAAAACTTGTCCAACGACGAGCTGCTGCCGGTGGCGCGCGCCTTTAGCCAGTTTCTGAACCTGGCTAATACCGCTGAGCAATACCACAGCATTTCGCCAAAAGGCGAAGCGGCCAGTAATCCTGAAGTGATTGCCCGCACCCTGAGAAAGCTCAAAGAGCAACCGAATCTCAACGAAACGATTATTAAACAAGCCGTTGAATCCCTGTCGCTGGAACTGGTGCTGACCGCGCACCCGACAGAAATCACGCGTCGTACGCTGATCCACAAGATGGGCGAGATCAACAACTGCCTGAAGCTGCTCGATAATAACGATATTGCTGACTATGAGCGCCACCAGGTCATGCGCCGTCTTCGCCAACTGATTGCCCAGTCCTGGCATACCGATGAAATCCGTAAGCATCGCCCTACCCCGGTGGATGAAGCCAAATGGGGCTTCGCGGTTGTCGAAAATAGCCTGTGGGAAGGTGTACCAAACTACCTGCGTGAGCTGAATGAGCAGCTGGAAGATAACCTCAACTATCGGCTGCCGGTGGATTTTGTCCCGGTCCGCTTTACCTCGTGGATGGGCGGTGACCGCGACGGCAACCCGAACGTAACCGCCGACATTACCCGCCACGTCCTGCTGCTCAGCCGCTGGAAAGCCACCGATCTGTTCCTGAAAGACGTGCAGCTGCTGATTTCCGAGCTGTCAATGGTCGAGTGTACCGACGAGCTTCGTGAACTGGCAGGCGCGGAAGGCGCGCAGGAACCCTATCGTTACCTGATGAAAAAACTGCGCACGCAGCTGATGGAGACGCAGGCCTGGCTGGAAGCGCGCCTGAAGGGGCAGAAGCTACCGAAACCGGCGGGCCTTATCACGCAAAACGAGCAGCTATGGGAACCGCTCTACGCCTGTTACCAGTCGCTCCAGGCCTGCGGTATGGGGATTATCGCCAACGGCGAGCTGCTCGATACCCTGCGCCGCGTAAAAGCCTTTGGCGTACCGCTGGTGCGTATCGATATCCGTCAGGAAAGCACCCGTCACACCGAAGCGCTGGGCGAGATGACCCGCTACCTCGGCATCGGCGACTATGAAAGCTGGTCAGAAGCTGACAAACAGGCCTTCCTGATCCGCGAACTGAATTCCAAACGTCCTCTGCTGCCGCGTCAGTGGGAGCCGAGCGAAGAAACCCGCGAAGTGCTTGAGACCTGCAAAGTCATCTCCGAAGCGCCGCGCGGCTCTATTGCAGCCTATGTGATTTCGATGGCCAAAACGCCGTCAGACGTCCTGGCAGTACATCTGCTGCTGAAAGAAGCCGGTATCGGCTTTGCGCTGCCGGTCGCTCCGCTGTTCGAAACCCTGGACGACCTGAATAACGCCGACGACGTTATGACCCAACTGCTGAATATCGACTGGTATCGCGGCTTTATCCAGGGCAAGCAGATGGTCATGATCGGCTATTCCGACTCGGCGAAAGATGCGGGCGTAATGGCCGCCTCCTGGGCGCAGTACCAGGCGCAGGACGCGTTAATTAAAACCTGTGAAAAGGCCGGCATTGAGCTGACGCTGTTCCACGGCCGCGGTGGTTCTATCGGTCGCGGCGGCGCGCCGGCGCACGCGGCCCTGCTCTCTCAGCCTCCGGGAAGCCTGAAAGGCGGCCTGCGCGTCACCGAACAGGGCGAGATGATCCGCTTTAAATACGGTCTGCCGGAAGTCACCATCAGCAGCCTGTCGCTCTACACCAGCGCGATTCTGGAAGCCAACCTGCTGCCGCCGCCAGAGCCAAAAGCGCAATGGCGCGACATCATGGCCGAGCTGTCCGACGTCTCCTGCGAGATGTACCGCGGCTACGTGCGTGAAAATAAAGATTTCGTTCCTTACTTCCGTTCCGCTACGCCGGAGCAGGAGCTGGGTAAACTGCCGCTGGGCTCGCGCCCGGCCAAACGTCGCCCGACCGGCGGCGTCGAGTCGCTGCGCGCCATTCCGTGGATCTTCGCATGGACGCAAAACCGCCTGATGCTGCCAGCCTGGCTGGGTGCCGGCGCTGCGCTGCAAAAAGTCGTCGAAGGCGGCAAGCAGAGCGAGCTGGAGAGCATGTGCCGCGACTGGCCGTTCTTCTCTACTCGTCTCGGCATGCTGGAGATGGTCTATTCAAAAGCCGATCTGTGGCTGGCGGAATATTACGATCAGCGTCTGGTGAAGCCCGAACTGTGGAAGCTGGGCGAAGAGCTGCGCGAACTGCTGTCTGCTGACATCAACGTGGTGCTGGCCATCGCCAACGATTCCCACCTGATGGCCGACCTGCCGTGGATCGCGGAGTCCATCCAGCTGCGTAATATCTATACCGACCCGCTGAACGTACTCCAGGCCGAACTGCTGCATCGTTCACGCCTGGCGGAAGAGAAAGGTGAAAAACCGGATCCGCGCGTTGAACAAGCGCTGATGGTCACCATCGCAGGCGTTGCGGCTGGTATGCGTAACACCGGCTAATTCGCCTTGAGAAACCTGTAGCCCGGCTAAGCGTGCGTAGCGCGAGCCGGGTTAAAAACCTCGGCCCCGGTAAGCATCGCGTTTACCGGGGCTTTTTATTAGTGATGCAGCATTTCGTCGACAATCTGCTCTTTATGCAGCGCGTAAGGGTAGTAGGTCGGCCAGTTATCCATCTCTTTCAGCAGCGCTTCCTGCGACTCATTGCCCATAAAGATATGGAAATGTTGGGATTTGCGCGGCGCAATGGTGTGATCGCTAAACTGGACGAACTTTGGCGCTTTTGAATCCGCCTGCTGGCATTCAAAGAGGTAGCGCACGCCTTTTTTACCGGATGCGTAGGTCAGGATTTTGTAACCGGAATAGGCGTACTTACAGGTATTCACGGTTTTTCCGATGTGAAACTCCATGATGTTATCTTCGATACCAATCTGGTCCAGATCGGTGGCATAGCCCTTCTTATAGTATTCCCGATATTCCGCCACGCTTTTACCGGCTTTTTTGGCCTTCTGCTCCAGCACGGCATCTAAATCGCCGTTCAGCAGATAGGGATTTACCGACTGCCAGATACCGTCCCAGTCGCTCAGCGCCCTGTCCTTTACATCCTGGTCGGCAAAAATGCCTTCACTCGCCTTTTGCTCTGCTTCGGTCAGCGCCGGGCCATGACTATGGTGGCCGTGGGCAACAGCCTGGCTGCTCGCCAGGACCAGGCTCATACCAAGCATAAGCGCGGAAATCTTTCGGGTCATCACTCTCTCCTGAGTTTAGGTTAGCAATAATATGTTACGGTATAACATAACATTAATATTATGCAACACACTTTCATACCCTGACTTCCCCTTTTCGGGATACCCATTGTGCCGAAAAGAAGCCGCTTTGGTCAGAAAATAATCCCTGAGATCTGTTTTAGCAGATGGGTTTTCAGTGGCCAGATAAAAAAACAGCAGATATCATGAAAAAACCTATGGCCTAATTTATCCATCAATAGTGGTTGTGCGTTTTCTTGCAAAAGGGCAAAACATCGACAAACAAATAAACCTCATAGATATCAATATTTCTAAAAAAATAAAGTGAGTGATTTATTAAAAAACCATCATCTGAATGTCCGCGCACCTTTTACTTTATATTTTACCAGCGAGGTAGCCACACGCAACTCAACGGGATTGTTGTATTTCATATTTTTGATTATAAATCATAAAGTTAACAATTAACTTTACATCATATAATTATAAGAGAAATCCTGGTCTATGGTTATTGACCGGGTCTCTTTTCTCAAATAACATTCAATATTAAATAACTACAAAACTCTCGCCCTTACTGTTTAAATTGATAAAGGACTTATCATGAAGTTTATAATTAAATCACTTACCTATTTTATATTACTTAGCCCTTTTGTTTCTGCCGCAGCCACTGCATCCGATAAATGGTCTGGTTGTGCGCAAAAAGAATATCAAATTCAAAAACAGCTGGAGTATGCCAAAGCTTACGGAAATATACATAGAATCAGGGGGCTGGAAAGCGCGCTGACAAAAGTACAACGCTACTGCACAGACGGTAAACTTACTTCTGAGTGGCAAGAGAAGGTTGCAGACAAGGAGAGTAAGGTCCGCGAGCGCATGGAAGAACTACGCCACGCCCAGGCTTCAGGCGATCCTGAAAAAATCAGAAAAAAAGAGAAGAAGCTACAAGAAGCCAAAAATGAGCTTATGGAAGTACAATCTGGCCTCAATCAGTCACTGACCTGGCAATAAAGAAAAGAGACTGGACTAACCTCCTGGTTAAGCCAGCTCTCTTTCCGTAAGCTGATTGTCGACAAGATATTCCCCCCGCTCACTCCCATGTTAAGTAATGAAAAATCCTGATATGTGATGCCGCCAGAAGCAATCCGCCATACGCAGAAATAACTTGTAAGCACATGATTGCAAAAATATAAAAACAGACAGAGCCGAAGAATAATCCTGCTTCGATGGAGTATCTTATGCCACCCTCTGGTATTCTGCCTTTTCCACGATGTTCGGTATGATGCAGATAAAGCATGTTTTGCGGAGCGATAATGGATAACGGCATCAATCAGGTTATTGATTCTTTTATTAAAGGTCAGGCGGTAATCGGCAAAGTCCATTTTTCCACAGAGTCCAGACCGGCTTCTGAAAAAGCGCTATGCGTCGATTTTGCGCGCCTCGAAATCATGCTTGAGGGTCAGCTTCAGGATCCGGCGATTAAAGCCGATTGCGCCCGGCTCATGCCGCACGATGTGCTCTATATTCCGGCTGGTGGATGGAACGCTCCTCAATGGCTGGTGCCCTCCACGCTGTTAACCATCCTGTTCGGTAAACAACAGCTGGAATTCGCCCTGCGCCGCTGGGACGGCGGCGCGCTTAGCGTGCTGGATAAACAGCAGGTTCCGCGCCGCGGCCCCCGGGTCGGCTCTTTTCTTCTGCAGGCGCTAAATGAAATGCAGATGCAGCCGCAGGAACAGCACACGGCCCGCTGTATCGTCACCAGCCTGCTCAGCCACTGCGCCGATCTGCTGGGCAGTCAGGTGCAAACGTCATCGCGCAGCCAGGCGCTGTTTGAAGCGATTCGTAAGCATATTGATGCCCACTTTGCCGACCCGTTAACCCGGGAGTCGGTGGCGCAAGCGTTTTATCTCTCGCCTAACTATCTTTCCCATCTGTTCCAGAAATGCGGGCCAATGGGGTTTAACGAATACCTGAATCATATTCGCCTGGAACAGGCCAGAATGCTGTTAAAAGGCCACGATATGAAAGTGAAAGATATCGCCCATGCCTGCGGTTTTGCCGACAGCAACTACTTCTGCCGCCTGTTCCGCAAAAACACCGAACGCTCGCCGTCAGAGTATCGCCGTCAGTATCATAGCCAGTTGACGGAGAAAACCGCTTCGCCGGAAAACTAGATTTTTGTGTGTTAAACCTGACTTTTGTACGTAGTTTTATCCCACTGTTGATCCTGCTCTCGAGATAAATGTGATCTAAATCACCCTTAGTCGTAATGCGTACATTTATCCAGTTTTTGGCAAATTTGTCATCTGGCGACCCTTCGAGTGAAAGCCGTATTCTTACCTCAACGACACCACGAATTAAGCACTGAGGAAAGCATTATGGAACTCTATCTGGACACCGCAAACGTAGCAGAAGTTGAACGCCTGGCCCGTATTTACCCGCTGGCAGGCGTGACCACCAACCCGAGCATTATCGCCGCAGGCAAAACGCCGGTTTGGGATGTTCTGCCGCGCCTGCAAAAAGCCGTCGGCCCGGAAGGTATTTTGTTCGCCCAGACCATGAGCCGCGACGCGCAGGGCATGGTGGAAGAAGCCAAGCGCCTGAGCAACGCCGTTCCCGGTATTGTGGTAAAAATTCCGGTGACTGCCGAAGGCCTCGCTGCGATCAAACTGTTGAAAAAAGAAGGTATCCCCACGCTTGGCACGGCGGTCTATAGCGCATCTCAGGGCCTGCTGGCTGCGCTGGCCGGGGCAAAATACGTTGCACCTTATGTAAACCGCGTCGACGCCCAGGGCGGCGACGGCATCCGCATGGTCCAGGAGCTGCAATCTCTGCTGGAGCTGCATGCGCCGGAAAGCAAAGTGCTGGCCGCCAGCTTTAAGACGCCGCGCCAGGCGCTGGATTGCCTGTTAGCCGGTTGCGAAGCTATTACCCTGCCGTTAGATGTAGCGCAACAAATGCTCGGCACCCCTGCGGTAGAGTCAGCCATTGAGAAGTTTGAGCAGGACTGGAATAACGCTTTTGGAACTCTGAACCTGTAACCCGATCGGCGGACCGCCCCAGGAGGCGGCATCCCGGTCATCCAGGAGGAATAGAAATGGATCGCATTATTCAATCACCCGGTAAGTACATTCAGGGCGCGGACGCAATTTCTCGCCTTGGCGGATACCTCAAACCGCTGGCTGAGCGCTGGCTCATCGTTGGCGATAAATTTGTACTCGGTTTTGCCGAAGAAAAACTGCGTAAAAGCCTGGCGGATGCCGATCTGGTTGGCGAAATCGCGCCGTTTGGCGGCGAATGCTCACACAATGAAATCAACCGCTTGCGTGATATTGCCGGTTCCGCCCGCTGCACAGCCGTGCTGGGTATCGGCGGCGGCAAGACGCTGGATACCGCAAAAGCATTAGCACACTTTATGAATCTGCCGGTGGTGATTGCCCCGACGATTGCCTCCACCGATGCCCCCTGCAGCGCGCTCTCTGTCATCTATACCGATGACGGCGAGTTTGATAGCTACCTGATGCTGCCGCGCAATCCGAACATGGTCATTGTCGATACGCAAATCGTTGCCGGAGCCCCGGCGCGCCTGCTGGCGGCCGGTATCGGCGACGCGCTGGCGACCTGGTTTGAAGCGCGTGCCTGCTCCCGCAGCGGCGCCACCACCATGGCGGGCGGCAAATGTACTCAGGCAGCGCTGGCGCTGGCTGAACTGTGCTACAACACGCTGATTGAAGAAGGTGAAAAAGCGATGCTGGCGGCAGAGCAGCACGTTGTGACGCCAGCGCTGGAGCGGGTGATTGAAGCCAACACCTACCTGAGCGGCGTCGGCTTTGAAAGCGGCGGCCTGGCGGCTGCGCACGCTATCCACAACGGCCTGACCGCGATCCCGGATGCTCACCACTACTATCATGGTGAAAAAGTAGCTTTCGGTACGCTCACGCAGCTGGTACTGGAAAACGCGCCGGTAGAAGAGATCGAAACCGTAGCGGCGCTGTGCCATAGCGTCGGACTGCCTATCACCCTGGCGCAGCTGGATATTAAAGCCGATATCCCAGGCAAAATGCGTACCGTAGCGGAAGCCGCCTGCGCAGAAGGCGAAACCATCCATAATATGCCCGGCGGCGCAACGCCGGATCAGGTTTATGCCGCGCTTCTGGTTGCCGACCAGTACGGTCAACGCTTCCTGCAAGAGTGGGAATAACCCCTCCCGACATACCCGCCAGCAGGCGGGTATCTTCTTTTCACCCGCCATTGCCCGCCAAAACGATGTATTTTATAGTGCGATTTTCCTTTGGGTGAGTCGTAGATATGCAGTCATCAGATCGAAGAATGAGCATTTACTCTATTCTGCAGCAGGACAAAAAAGTCGTCGTCAATGAGCTCGCCGCAAAGTTCGCTGTCACTAAAATGACCATCCGTCGCGACCTCTCCTTCTTTGAAAAACAAGGTATTGTTAAAACGACCTACGGCGGAGCCTATTTGACCAGCGGCGCCAGCGCCGGTCACAGCTTTCTGCTGAACTCGATTCAAATGGATGATGATAAGCATCTCATAGGCCAGAAAGCCGCCGAACTGATTGAAGATGGCGATACCCTTATTATCGACTGCGGCGCCACGCCGCTGGCGCTCGCTCAGTTTATTTTAGATAAAAGAATCATGGTGATAACCAATTCCTTCCCGGTCGTTAATCTGCTGAAAGGGCGTAAAAATATTAAATTGATCGTAGCGCCTGGCGAATATGACGAGGAGGCTCAGGGAATGATTTCTTTCAGTACCGCCGACTTCTTTCATAACATCCATGCCGACAAGGTCTTCCTTGGCACTCAGGGAATCAACGACGAGGGCGAGCTGACGGTAGCAACCATGGCCGGCGCGCACGTCAAGCAAACGCTGATGCGGGCCGGAAGACAGAAAATCCTGCTGGCGGACAAAACGAAATTTGGCCAAACGTTTCTTGCGGGTTACGGTCGTCTGGCAGACCTTGACTTCGCCGTTTGCCAGTCCGGTCTTTCCGCCGATATTCTCTCTCTGATGGACAGGCAAAACGTACAGCTACTGCTGGCTGAAATCGCTTCTGATGGCCCGGCGTCCGCATAGGGGTAATTGAGCGTTTTGCGTTGATAATACTTATGCGTCCTGCCCCCGAGCGTCACGCTTCTTGAGGCTGATTAGGGTCAGCGCGAGGACAATCAGCACAATACCGGCGCCTTCAACCGGACCCGGGTTTTCCCCTAAGAGCCACCATGAAAACAGGACTCCGCAGACCGGGACCGCCAGGGTGCTCAGCCCCGCGACGCTGGCGGGCAAATTACGTAACACAAATAACCAGAGGCACCAGGCCAGCGCCGTGGCCAGAATCGCGCTATATCCCAACGCCCAAAAAACCCCAGGCTGCCAGTCAATGCTGCGCTGCGGCACCAGCCAGGCGACGGCGCTCATCACCAGCGCGCCATACAGCATTTGCCAGCTGGTCAAGGCCAGTAAATCCACGCGCGGATAGCGAGCATACATCCGCTTAACCACAATCGCGCTGGCCCCCCAGCTTATGCCAGAGAGGATTGCCAGCAGGGCGCTTTTCATCGACGAAAAATCGAGCTGCCACGGCTGCAGCACCAGCAATAAACCCAGCGCCGCCACGCCTATCGCGGCATACTGCAGCCGCCGCATGCGTTCGCCTAAAAATAGCGCCGCCATCATGACCACCCAAAACGGCATGGTATAGCTTAGAACCGCAACCTTCCCGGCCCCGCCGCTGACCAGCGCCCACTGGGCAAGCCCAACCATCCCGCAGGTCTGCAGCAGGGCAATCGCCAGTGTGTAGCCAAATGGCGTGGGCCGCATTCCGCGACCGCGCAGCAGCAAAACGATAAACAGCAAAGCCGCCCCCAAAATACAGCGCAGCGCGGTAAAATCGAACGCGCCGATATAGAGCGTCACCTGCTTCATCGCAATCCAGCTGTAGCTCCAGATAAGCGTCAGCACAATCAGGCCGCCGAAGGCCAACGGGCTATTTTTCCCTGCCATAATCATCATCCAACCATCATGAATATTTTGCGGGCACTATACTCGCTTTGCTGGCGGGACGATAAACCAAAAGCAGCGGCGTCGAATGCGTTTTCGGCACCGCAGAGAAAAGAAGGAAGATAAGGGGAGGAAACTGAATCTTGTTTACGCCGGACGCACGCCCAGCGTGTGGCAAATCGCGTAGCTCATTTCCGCGCGGTTCAGGGTATAGAAGTGGAAATCTTTCACCCCTTCACGACTTAAAATCTTCACCATATCCATTGCGATATTCGCCCCTACCAGCTGGCGGGTTTCGGGGTCATTGTCCAGACCTTCAAACATTTTCGCCATCCACGTCGGGATACGCACGTTGGTCATGTCGGCAAATTTTTTCGCCTGCTTAAAGTTAGAGACCGGCAGAATACCCGGAATGATTTCGACATCGATGCCCGCGGAGACGCAGCGGTCGCGGAAACGCAGGTAGCTTTCCACATCGAAGAAGAACTGGGTAATCGCGCGGTTTGCTCCGGCTTCGACTTTACGCTTCAGGTTGAGCAAGTCTGCCTGCGCGCTTTTAGCTTCGGGATGAACCTCCGGATAAGCCGCGACGGAAATATCAAAATCCCCGACCTCTTTCAGCAGAGTCACCAGGTCAGCGGCATACATATCCGGCTTTCCGCTGCCCGGCGGCAAGTCGCCGCGCAGCGCAACAATATGGCGGATCCCGCTATCCCAGTAATCTTTGGCAATGGTACGCAGCTCATCACGGCTGGCATCGATACAGGTCAGATGCGGCGCGGCCTCAAGCCCGGTACGCTCCTTAATACCTTTGATAATGCTATGGGTACGGTCACGTTCACCGGAGTTGGCGCCGTAGGTTACGGAGACAAACTTCGGCTTCAGGCTGCTGAGGCGATCGATGGATTTCCAGAGGGTTTGCTCCATTTCACTGGTGCGCGGCGGAAAGAATTCAAAGGAGACGTTAATCTGGCCCTGTACTTCCGCCAGGCTCTGATTCAGGGCTTCCCGCTGATTGGCGTGAAAAAAGCTCATACCTTACCTCATCAATCGCATTTTATTGTTTGTTGTATCGCGAACTTCTATACGTTTAGACGTCCAGATGTAAAAATGACGGAAAAGGACACTGGCGTCAATAGAAAAATCAGCGTAAACAGTGAGGAATATTCAGCCTGGATGAAATTAATTCATCTCCTCTGTACTAAGGCAATGATTTTTCAAGTACTGCGGTCAACTCTTCCAACAACATCTTATTTGTCGGCATCGTGACCACGCCCAGCCTGAGCGGAAGCTGCTGACTGGCATCCTGAAGAGGACAGAAAACCACACCCTGACGCTGAATAGCAGAAAAGGATGCCGGCAGTAAAATCATCCCTTCCCCACGCGCAATCCGCGCCAGCAGAACATCGTGCTCGGCGGGCTCCTCCACGTAGGAGGGCGTATAGCCAGCCCGGTCAAAAATACGTCGCGTATAGTCAAAAAAATCGGGATTACGCTCGCGTTTAAACCAAAACAGCGGCCGGTGATTGAGCGCGCTTAACGCCAGATCCGCCTGACCGACCTCTGGCCAGGCTGCCGGTAGGGCCGCGATGAGCGGTTCATAATACGATAAAGCGCGCAGGTGAAGGCCATCGGTATTCAGCGGCAGGGCGATCAGCGCCGCATCGAGTGTACCCTTGCGCACCCGCTGAGCCAGCGCCGGCGAGGGCTGACGGGTAATATGCAAAGCGCGGTTATGTTCGCCCAAAGCAGCTTCTGCGGCGGCGAAAACTCCTTGTTCAAAAGCGGTCGTCAGGCCCAGACGAAGAGGCTGCTGCGAGTGTGCCGAGAGCTGGCTCAGCGCTGCCAGAGTGCGTTCCTGAAGCGCCAGCAGCGGCCGGACCATGTCCAGCACTCGCCTTCCCTCTTCGGTAAGAATCAGGCCTTTGGTATGGCGCAAAAATAACGTCAGCCCCAGCTGCGCCTCGAGATGGCGGATATGACGGCTCAGCGGCGGCTGCGAAATAAATAGCCGCTGCGCCGCCCGGCTGATGTTGTTTTCCTCCGCAACAACGGCGAAGTAGCGCAGCAGGCGAATATCCAGATTCTTTAAACGTGAATTTGTCATACTGAAAAGGTATCACGAAAAGGGTATTACTCAAGCCCGGTAAACTTCCCTAACCTTCATCGCTATGCACAATCACACTGAGGAAAAAGCGATGACCAGCGAACGTTTTACTATCGGACAAGAAATGCTACAGCGCGTGGATGGCAAAGGCGGTGATGCCGTCGTCAATAGCCTGAAGGATATTGCCCCCGATTTCGCCCGCTATCTGATTGAGTTTCCCTTCGGCGATATTTACGCCAGGCCAGGGCTCGATTTACGCAGCCGGGAAATCGCGACCATCGCGGCGCTTACGGCTCTCGGCAACGCCGCGCCGCAGCTAAAAGTGCATATCGCCGCCGGATTAAATGTCGGTCTGACGCAAGAAGAGATGACGGAAGTTATCATGCAAATGGCGGTCTATGCCGGATTCCCGGCGGCCCTGAATGGCCTGTTTGCCGCTAAAGAAGTTTTCGCAGCGCAGCGATCGGCAGGCCGGACTAACCGCCCGGCCTGAAACGACTATTTCTTCACATCGACGACACGCATGTCGTTAAGCTGCTCGTCCGTCACCTTATTTCCGGCTTTGAAGTAGTCCACTACCGCATTTGAAACGTAGTAGCCGCCGGAAGTATTACGCGCTTGCCCTTGGGTAAACGCGGCAAAACCATCGCCGCCATCGGCAAGGAAGCTGTTGGTGGCAATATGATAAACCGTGGCATCTTCAATCGGCTGACCATTGAGCAAAAACGATACGACGCGCTGGCCCACCGGTTTACTGCTGTCGTACTTCATTTCCAGGCCTCTGGAGACCTGCAGCACGCCGTTGCTTAATCCCGCGCCATGCTCCATCAGGCTACGTAGCTGCTTCCCGGTTAAATCCATGGTGACCAGCTCGTTAGGGAACGGGAAGGTACTGATAACGGCTCCCATGCTCACTGCCCCGGCGGGAATTTCATTACGAATACCGCCTGAGTTAGTTAACGCCAGCTGCGTCTCCTTACCTGCCACCTGCATCAAGGCATCCGCGGCAAGGTTGCCCAGCGGTGAAGAGACGCCAATCGTTGGTGCTGGCCCGCTCGTGGAGACTCTTTTTACCATTAACGCCTGTAAAACCTACGGTTGCCGTAACCTGGGTTTATCCTCTGCGGCCGACTACCGTTTTCCGGACTATCGGCTGGGTTATCCCGCGCTGTACTGCGCAGCCTGCGGCAGCTATCCACCGCTGTTTAATGATGATGAGTTCCGACCCTGGCTGGCCGCCTATCTGACGGATAACGCCCGGCGCTCTGGCTATTTTTGCCCGGCCTGTTATCGGCGAGATATAATTCGCTATGGCTACAACCCGAAGGGAACCCAGCGGCTTCAGTGCCGCCGCTGTGAAAAAGTCTGGACGCCAAAACATCACCATAGCCCGGTAATGGAGTACCCGCAGCATATCTGCAGCGTACCGTTGATTGTGCCGTTTCAGGGTCATGAGGCCGGGCAGAAACTCTATCTCTTACTCAGCTTCGACGCCGTACGCGGCAATGTTCTCCATCTTTCGTCGAACTTCACGCCTTTTCCGGTTGGCGCATCACTACGCTATCGCTGGCGGGGAAGAGAAGCGCCTCAGGGCATTGCGGGCGATATCGTTCAGCGAATCTCTCAGACCGAAGCGGGCTTTTTACAGCGCAGTCAATTCGATGAGATACAGTACGGCAGCGCCGCGCCAAAGCGTCATTCCCGCGGCGCCATTCTGCGCCCGGTCATCGCCGCACACGGTCATTTCAAGCTGCTCAGCCATCGTTTTCCAGCGATAAAAACGCACATCATTGCTCATGAATGTTTTTTACGCGGCGCGGCGATCGTTGCCTGGGCGCCTCTGTTTCGCCAGCGGAAAGGAGAGCTGTGGTATGTGGAGGAAGAGATAAACAACCCCGCCAGTTCGGCACCGTGGCGGCTGCAGGGCAAAACGCATCATGGCTGGTGGCAAAATCCGTGGCAGCTCTGGACGCAGGGAGAGAACCGAAAAATGGTCTGCCAGCTTGCCGGAACGCCGGACGAGAACGCCTCGCCCCCTGACCTCGCGGCCAGCCGACGCTTCACAACCTGGCTGGAAAAGAGACCCGAGTTCACGCAAAGCGCCCTGTTTTCAGCAGGGCGGGTGACGCAAATACTGGTCTCATTGGCTCAAGAGTATAACGCGACGCTTACAGCAGCTGCGCCAGACGATTGATATCCGACTGTATCGCCCCGGCGGTCACATCGCGACCAGCGCCCGGGCCGCGGATCACCAGCGGGTTATCGCGATACCAGCGGCTCTCAATGGCAAAGACGTTATCACACGGCAGCAGCGCCGCCAGCGGGTGCTCTTCGCGCACCGCTTCCACGCCGACGCGAGCTTTACCGTTGGCGTCAAAACGCGCCACGTAGCGCAGCACCAGCCCCATCTCGCGCGCTGCTTCCAGACGCTGCAGCATCTGGTCGTTCAGCGCTTCACCGTTCTCGAAGAAGTGATCCACCGAACCTTCTTCACAGTGGGCGGGCACCAGCGATTCTACGCGCACCTGATCCGGCTCGATGTCGTAGCCCGCTTCTCGTGCCAGGATCACCAGCTTACGCATGACGTCTTTCCCGGAAAGATCGACGCGCGGGTCCGGTTCCGTCAGCCCCTGCTGCCAGGCCTGATCGACCAGATCAGTAAACGGTACGGTGCCGTCAAACTGCAGGAACAGCCACGAGAGAGTGCCGGAGAAAATACCGCTCAGCGCCAAAATGGTATCGCCGCTATCAATCAAATCGCGCACCGTATGGTTGACCGGCAGACCGGCGCCGACGGTGGCGTTGTACAGCCAGTGGCGCCCGGTTTTCTCGAACGCATCGTGGATCTGGCGATATTTACTGCTGCTACTGGCGCCAGCCAGCTTATTCGCGCTGATAACGTGGAAGCCATGGCTGGCAAAATCGAGGTACTGATCGGCCAGCTGCTCGCTGGCGGTTACATCCAGCACCACTAAATCATCATACGGATGCGCGCGCATCCATAAGAACAACGACTCTTCATCCTGCTCAACGGCCTCATCATTAAAGAAAGCCAGCGCGCGACTGGCGTCTAGCCCTTCATAATTGAGCAGACTGCGGCGGCTATCCACGACGCCGGCAAGGATGAATTCAAACCCGGTGCGGGCGGAAAGCGTGGTCTGCTCGCGAGCAAACAGCTCCAGCCAGCGGGAACCAATGTTGCCTTTACCAAACAGTATCAGACCAATGCGTTTTTCCGCGCGGAACAGCGACTGATGCAGGCCCTGGATAAGGCTTTCTGTCGGCCCGGCGCGCAGCACCGCGACCAGGCTAATCCCCTCTTCTGATTGCCAGGTGAACTCTACCGGCTGGCCTTTTAGCTGCTGCCAGAAGCGGTGGCAGTGCAGCGGGTTACGGGTCACGCCAGCGCCGACCATCGCCACCAGCGCCAGCTTCTGACGCAGGCGCAGCTCGCCCGGCAACCCCGCTTCGTCGAGCAGCTTCAGGGCGCTGTCGGCGACTTCAGAGGTGTAGCAGAACTGCAGCAGCTTACGGTCGGCATGTACGCCAACCGCCAGTGGACGCAGCTGAGCGCGTTTTAAAATCGCGTCCAGCTCTTTATGCGCCAGTTTGAAATCCTGGCCGCCGGGCACCTGGAACTCAATCAGGCAGACATCATCATGGCTGGTAACGATTCGCGCGCCGGTACCGGAAGCCAGTACGCGTTCGATGCGCGTAGAGCCCTGATCCGGGGTGTAGCTACAGCGTAATTGTAAATCGATATCGCTGCCGGAAACCGGCTGCAGCGTACGGGCGTGCAGTACCGGAGCCGCCAGACGGGCCAGTTCGCTGGCTTCATCAAGACGCAGCAGCGGTAACAGGCAGGCATCTTTCACTTTGCGCGGATCCGCGCTGTAGACCCCGGCCACGTCGCTCCAGATAGTGACGCGGGACGCCCCGGCCAGCGCGCCGATCTGGGTGGCGGAATAGTCGGAACCGTTACGCCCGAGCAGTACGGTTTCCCCGGCGTTGTTACGCGAGATAAAGCCGGTTACAACCAGGCGTTTATTCGGATGCTGCGCTATCAGCTGCTGCAAAAGCGGGTAGGATAAACCTTCATCCACCTGCGGCTGTGGGGAGCGCTCGGCGCGTAAGAAGCTACGCGCATCCAGCCAGGCGGCTTCTACGCCCAGGTGATTCAACACCGCCGCCATCAGGCGGGCCGACCAGATTTCGCCGTGGCCGACGACTTCGGCATAGACCGCGTCCGTTACGCCGCCATCAAGCAGCCCGGCAAGGCGTTCAAGATCCAGAATAAACGTGGCGATTAGCGCGTCGGCAGCGTCCGGAGCAAGCAGTCCGGAAATCAGCTCCATCTGATAACGACGAAGCGATTGTTGCACCTGATGCGCAGAGAGGCGATCGGTCTGGCTGAGCTTCAGCCAGCTGATCAACTGGTTGGTGGTACTGCCGGCGGCGGAGACGACCATCATATCGCCCGCCTGCGAATACTCCGTCATGATACCCGCGACGCGCAGGTAACATTTCGCATCCGCTAAACTACTCCCACCAAATTTGTGCAGCTGACGACCCTTCGCCCCTGCCTGCGCAATCACACTCATGTTTATTCCTCGTTTGCTGCCCGGAAGCCATTTTCCAGGTCGGCAATTAAATCTTCACCATCTTCAATACCGGTCGAAATACGCAGAAGCGTTTCTGAGATCCCGGCGGCCGCACGCGCTTCAGGCGCCATGCCCGCATGGGTCATCGTCGCGGCGTGAGAAATCAGGCTTTCCACGCCGCCCAGCGATTCCGCCAGCGTAAACAGCGATAACCCGCTCAGGAAACGACGCAGCGTCTGCTCATCGCCATCCAGCTCGAAGCTTAACATCGCCCCAAAGCCTTTTTGCTGACGCGCCGCAATCTCATGCCCCTGGTTTTCCGGCAGGGACGGATGGTACAGTTTTTTCACCAGCGGCTGGGTTTTCAGGTAGTCGACAATCGCCAGCGCGTTGCGCTGCGCCACTTCCATACGCGGAGAAAGCGTACGTAAACCGCGCAGCAGCAGATAGCTATCAAACGCCCCGCCGGTGACGCCGATATTATTCGCCCACCATGCCAGTTCGGTGACGGTCGCCGGATCTTTGGCGATAACCACCCCGGCCACCACATCAGAATGACCGTTCAAATATTTGGTGCATGAATGCAACACCAGATCGGCGCCCAGCGCCAGCGGATTCTGCAAAGCCGGGCTCAGGAAGGTGTTATCAACCACGCTGACCGCTCCAGCCTCACGCGCCAGACCGCAGATTTTCGCAATATCCACAACTCTCAGCAATGGATTACTTGGGCTTTCGACCAGAACCAGCTTCGGTTTTTCCGCCAGTGCGGCGCGCAGCGCCTGTTCGTCATTCTGATCGACAAACAGCACGCGATAGCAGCCACGCTTCGCCAGGCTATCAAACAGACGGTAGCTGCCGCCGTAGCAGTCGTGAGGCGCCACCAGCAGATCGCCCGGTTTCAGGAAGACGGTAGTCACCAGCAGAATTGCCGACATCCCGGTATTCGTCAGGACCGATCCTGCGCCGCCCTCCAACTCCGCCAGCGCGCGCTGCACAACATCACGTGTCGGATTACCGCGACGAGAGTAGTCGTGGGCGCGCGGTTCGTTAAATCCGGTGAAGTTATAGGTGCTGGAAAGATGAATGGGCGGGACAACGCAACCGTACTGCTCGTCGTCATTTAAACCGCTACGCACTGCGATGGTGGCCTGTTTACGCGTCATGTTGGGGAGTTCCTGGCTGAGTCGGTGAAAAGTCAGGTGTCAGAGTAATCATTGTTATAATAGACGTCAATACATCTGGACATCTAAACTTCTTTGCGTATAGATTGAGCAAACCGGAAATAGCCGTTAAAATTATATGCATTAGCGCACATCCGTGGCGGCTTGTTTGGTGTCAGACGCGCCCCTCTACGGTAAACTACGCGCAATTATGGCCGGGACCCACGTTCAGGCCCTTAACTAATGAATAGAGGATTAAAGGTAACTCATGGCTGAATGGAGCGGCGAATATATCAGCCCATACGCTGAGCACGGTAAG
This sequence comes from Klebsiella sp. K5-306, assembly GCF_051835185.1. Classification (NCBI taxonomy): domain Bacteria; kingdom Pseudomonadati; phylum Pseudomonadota; class Gammaproteobacteria; order Enterobacterales; family Enterobacteriaceae; genus Klebsiella; species Klebsiella sp. K5-306. The sequence goes on along the minus strand of NZ_JAIFJY010000018.1, from coordinate 85,943 downwards.
AAGAGTGAACAAGTAAAAAAAATTACGGTTTCCATTCCTCTGAAGGTGTTAAAAATCCTCACCGATGAACGCACGCGTCGTCAGGTGAACAACCTGCGTCACGCGACTAACAGCGAACTGCTGTGCGAAGCGTTCCTGCATGCCTTTACCGGTCAACCGTTGCCTAACGATGAAGACCTGCGTAAAGAGCGCAGCGATGAAATCCCGGAAGCGGCAAAAGAGATTATGCGCGAACTGGGCATCGACCCGGATACGTGGGAATACTAAAATCACTCAGGGCGGCGGGGCAAACCAGCCGCTCTTTTTAGTTGGATAACAAGGATGTTATGCCATGAAATACTGCGTACTGGCGCTGAGCCTGGCGTCGGCCTTTCCGGCGCACGCCTGGGTGCCGCAAACCGGCGATATCGTTTTTCAAATCTCCCGCTCATCGCAAAGCAAAGCCATTCAGCTGGCGACCCATTCCGCTTACAGCCACACCGGTATGGTGGTGATCCGTCATAAAAAACCTTACGTCTTTGAAGCCATCGGGCCCGTGGTTTACACGCCGCTGCAAAAGCTGAGCGAATTCGACCTCAGATCCCCGCTCGTTCGTGCCAGACTCAGAGAGCGTTACGGTCAGGCGATCCCGATGGACGAAACCGTCATCTCGCCGCAGGCGCTATTTGACGCGCCGCAGCTGGAAACCGTTGAAAAAAACTGACCTCTGTTCCCGAGGTAATTGATCGTGAAAAATCTGCTTGTTGCCTGGATAGTCCTCCTGCTTTACGGCTGCGCCACCTATCCTCAGGCCATCAAACCGACGCCAGAAAAACCGTCGTCCGGGCCAGAAATCTATATCGTCAATCACGGCTGGCACACCGGGATTATCCTGGCCGCCAATGACGTGAACAAAATTCTGCCGCAGCTTAACGTACGCTTTCCTCAGCGGGAACAGTGGTATGAAATCGGCTGGGGCGATAAAGGTTTTTATCAATCGCAGGAGATAACCACCCGACTTACGCTGCAGGCTATGTTCTGGTCATCCGGCGCGGTAATGCACGTAGTCGCCTTTTCAGGAGCGCCCGAAAGCTATTTTTCCGCAAGCGCAATGACGGCATTAAGCCTTACCCCGGGCCAGAATAATAGCCTGCTGCGCTACATCGGTCGCAGCTTTGCCCGTAATGAACGAGGGGAGCTGATACCGTTGAAAAAAGGGATCTACGGCGACAGCCAGTTTTACGCAGCAAACGGCCGCTACGGGATATTTAATACCTGTAATAAATGGACGGCAAAGGGACTGGAAAGCGCGGGAATGGCCATGAACACTTCGTTAAAACTGACGGCGGGAAGCGTGATGAAGGCGGTAGAAGAGAATAAAAGCTGTCTGAATCGATACTGCTATCCTCTGTAAAGCAGAGACAAAAAAGCCGCCCTGAGGCGGCTTCTTCAGCAAATTACTTGCTGGTACCCGGTACGCTGAAACGCTTGTTAAAGCGGTCAACACGACCACCGGTAGCAACATCACGCTGTTTGCCAGTGTAGAACGGGTGGCATTTACCGCACACGTCGAGGTTCAGGTCGTGACCTACGGTAGAACGGATTTTCATGACGTTACCGCAAGAGCAGGAAGCAGTAACTTCTTCGTATTTCGGATGAATATCTTTTTTCATGGGAGAACCTCAGTTAAGGCCGCGTCGCTCTTCCAGCCCTAACGCCAGACACCACGCGATGTTAATAATTCCCGGAGCGATTACACTACCGGGTAATAGATTTTGATGCTGCACGAAGCACATCAAAGGCGGCGAATCATACAGAATTTGACCAGCATATGCAAACTGATCCGCGAGCCCTTATCACAATGTGTATACTAACCCGCCAGATTTCAAGTCAGGAAGATTAAATGCCCGTCGCTCATGTTGCCCTGCCCGTTCCGCTGCCCCGCACTTTTGACTATTTGCTGCCTGAAGGTATGCCGGTCAAAGCGGGCTGTCGCGTGCGCGTTCCGTTCGGCAAGCAGGAGCGGATAGGTATCGTGACGGCAGTCAGCGAACGCAGCGAGCTGCCGCTTGACGAACTCAAGCCGGTGGCCGAAGTTCTTGATGCCGAGCCGGTCTTCTCCTCTTCGGTCTGGCGGCTGCTGCTGTGGGCGGCGGACTATTACCACCACCCCATCGGCGATGTACTGTTTCACGCGCTACCGATCATGCTGCGCCAGGGGAAACCCGCCAGCGCGGCGCCAATGTGGTACTGGTTTGCCACCGAACAGGGGCAAGCGGTTGATATCAACAGCCTTAAGCGCTCGCGCAAACAGCAGCAGGCGCTGGCGGCGCTGCGTCAGGGAAAAATCTGGCGCCATCAGGTTGCCGAACTGGAATTTAACGATGCCGCGCTGCAGGCGCTGCGGGGTAAAGGCCTTGCCGAACTCGCCAGCGAAGCGCCCGCTATCACCGACTGGCGAACAGGCTTCTCGGTGCCCGGAGAGCGCCTGCGGCTTAATACCGAACAGGCCACCGCCGTTGGCGCGATTCATAGCGCCTCGGACCGTTTTTCCGCCTGGCTGCTGGCCGGGATCACCGGCTCCGGCAAAACGGAAGTTTATCTGAGCGTCCTTGAAAACGTGCTGTCGCAGGGGCGCCAGGCGCTGGTAATGGTGCCGGAAATCGGCCTGACGCCGCAGACAATCGCCCGTTTCCGCCACCGTTTTAACGCCCCGGTAGAGGTCCTGCACTCCGGGCTGAACGACAGCGAGCGCCTCTCCGCGTGGCTAAAAGCCAAAAACGGCGAAGCGGCGATTGTGATTGGAACCCGCTCGTCGCTATTTACCCCTTTTAAAGACCTCGGGGTAATCGTGATCGATGAAGAGCACGACAGCTCTTACAAACAGCAGGAGGGCTGGCGCTACCATGCGCGCGATCTGGCGGTCTGGCGCGCCCACAGCGAGCAAATCCCGATCATCCTGGGCACGGCAACCCCGGCGCTGGAAACGCTTCATAACGTCCGCCAGGGCAAGTATCGCCAGCTCAAGCTGACCAGGCGCGCGGGAAATGCGCGGCCGGCTCAACAGCATGTCCTGGATTTAAAAGGCCAGCAGCTGCAGGCCGGGCTGTCCCCGACGCTGATTAGCCGCATGCGCCAGCATCTGCAGGCCGATAACCAGGTCATTCTGTTTTTGAACCGCCGCGGATTCGCGCCGGCGCTGTTGTGCCACGACTGCGGCTGGATAGCAGAGTGCCCGCGCTGCGACAGCTACTACACGCTGCATCAGGCTCAGCATCATCTGCGCTGCCACCACTGCGACAGCCAGCGTCCGATCCCGCGCCAGTGCCCCTCCTGCGGCTCTACGCATCTGGTGCCGGTAGGTTTGGGCACTGAGCAGCTTGAACAGGCGCTGGGACCGCTGTTCCCCGATATCCCGATTTCCCGTATCGACAGAGATACCACCAGCCGCAAAGGCGCGCTTGAGCAATATCTTGCCGATGTTAATCGCGGCGGCGCGCGCATTCTTATCGGCACACAGATGCTGGCGAAGGGTCACCACTTCCCGGATGTCACCCTGGTTTCCCTGCTGGACGTTGACGGTGCGCTGTTCTCCGCCGATTTCCGCTCGGCGGAACGCTTCGCTCAGCTTTATACCCAGGTATCGGGCCGCGCAGGCCGTGCCGGCAAACAGGGCGAGGTGATCCTGCAGACCCATCATCCTGAACATCCGCTGCTGCAAACGCTCCTCTATAAAGGATACGACGCGTTTGCTGAGCAGGCGCTGGCGGAGCGGCAAAGCATGCAGCTGCCGCCGTGGACCAGCCACGTGCTGATTCGCGCCGAAGACCATAACAATCAGCAGGCGCCGCTCTTTTTACAGCAGTTGCGGAATTTACTGCAGGCCAGCCCGCTGGCGGATAGCAAGCTCTGGGTGCTCGGTCCGGTTCCGGCGCTGGCGCCAAAGCGCGGAGGCCGCTGGCGCTGGCAAATACTCCTGCAGCATCCGTCGCGTAGTCAGCTACAGCATATCGTCAGCGGGACGCTGGCGTTGATCAACACGCTGCCGGAAGCGCGAAAAGTGAAATGGGTTCTGGATGTCGATCCTATTGAAGGTTAAGGCTTCTGTTGCGAGGCGGATCGAAAAATTCAACCACCATCACGTTTTTCATGAAAATTCTGTAACTCTCTGGATGTACTATCTGTTAAAAATGTGGCTGATGTCAGAACGCCAGGGATGTGTCTGCGCAAGCCAGCGAGGAGAAAACAGGTGAAGCCCAAAAAACAGATCGTTGCCGCCACCATGAAAGACGTCGCCCAGAAGGCAAACGTCTCTACGGCAACCGTATCCCGAGCGTTAATGAACCCGGATAAGGTTTCGCAGAGCACGCGCAACCGGGTTGAACAGGCCGCGCTTGAAGTCGGCTATTTACCGCAATCGCTCGGGCGCAACATGAAACGCAACGAGTCGCGCACCATTCTGGTGATAGTGCCGGATATCTGCGATCCCTTCTTTAGCGAGATTATTCGCGGCATTGAAGTCACCGCGGCGGAGCAGGAGTATCTGGTACTGATTGGCGATTGCGCCCATCAGAATCGTCAGGAAAAGACCTTTATTGACCTGATTATTACCAAGCAGATCGACGGCATGCTGCTGCTGGGCTCTCGTCTGCCCTTCGATGCGGGCGTAGAAGAACAGCGCAATCTGCCGCCGATGGTCATGGCCAATGAATTCGCTCCCGAGCTGGAGCTGCCGACGGTGCATATCGACAACCTCACCGCCGCGTTCAACGCCGTTAACTATCTGCACGAACTGGGGCATCGCCGCATTGGCTGTATCGCCGGTCCGGAAGAGATGCCGTTATGCCATTACCGCCTGCAGGGCTATGTCCAGGCGCTACGCCGGAGCGGAATAACCGTCGATCCGCACTATATCGCCCGCGGTAATTTTACCTATGAAGCCGGCGCCAACGCCCTGGAGCAGTTGCTGACGCTCCCGGAACCACCGACGGCGATTTTCTGCCATAGCGATATCATGGCGCTGGGCGCATTATCGCTGGCGAAGCGTCGCGGCCTGAAAGTTCCTGAAGATCTGTCTATTATTGGTTTTGATAACATCTCTTTGTCTGAATTTTGCGATCCGCCATTGACGACGGTCTCGCAACCACGTTTTGATATTGGCCGCGAAGCGATGCTACTTTTACTGGATCAACTGCACGGCCACAGCGTCAGCAGCGGGTCACGATTGCTCGACTGCGAGCTTATCGTTCGCGGCAGTACGCGCAAAATCCGAACATAATCTTCAGGCTTTCGGGCCTGCTCTTCTGGTCAAAGGCCCGCCGCTTAAGTAACATGGCGGGCTGAAAAACGAATAAGACAGCGAAACGATAGTGGCACAACGAGATTATGTACGCCGCAGCCAACCGGCTTCTTCGCGGCGCAAAAAGAGCAACTCCCGAAGCTCAAGGAACAAGCAAGGCGGCCTTTCGGCGGTTTCACCTGCTATGGTGGCGATCGCCGCGGCGGTGCTGGTGGCCTTTATCGGTGGACTGTACTTCATCACGCACCACAAGAAAGAAGAAGCTGAAGCGCTGCAGAATCGCCAGGCGGCGGGCAATGGCTTGCCGCCGAAACCCGAAGAACGCTGGCGCTATATTAAAGAGCTGGAGAGTCGCCAGCCCGGCGTCCGCGCGCCTACGGAACCCACGGCAGGCGGTGAAGTCATGAAACCGGAGCAGCTGACGGACGAGCAGCGCCAGCTGTTAGCGCAAATGCAGGCTGATATGCGTCAGCAGCCTACGCAGCTGACCGAGGTGCCGTGGAATGAACAAACCCCGGCGCAGCGCCAGCAAACCCTACAGCGTCAGCGTTTAGCGCAACAGCAGGTGCAGCAACAGCAGTTAGCGCAGGCCCAGACGCAGGTACAGCAACCGCGTACGCAGCCTCGGGCCGTCGAGCAAGCCAAACCGGTACAGCAGCAGCCGAAGCAAACGGCATCGAATCAGCAGCCGTATCAGGATCTGCTGCAAACGCCGGCGCATACCAGCACCGCCCAGCCAAAAACGCAGGCCGCCGCGCCGGTAACCCGCGTTGAAGAAGCGCCTAAAACCGCTACCGCGGAGAAAAAAGACGATCGCAGCTGGATGATCCAGTGCGGGTCCTTTAAAGGCGCAGAGCAGGCGGAGACCGTTCGCGCGCAGCTGGCGTTTGAAGGCTTCGCCTCGCATATCACCACCAATAACGGCTGGAACCGCGTAGTGATTGGGCCGCTGAAGGGCAAAGAAAACGCCAGCAATATGATTGAACGGCTGAAGATGGCCGGACACGCAAACTGCATTCGTCTCGCCGCCAGGGGTTGAAACCCTTAAAAACCCCCCCATCTATAATTGCATTCTGCCCCGCGTAAACCGCGGGGCCCCTATTCCGCTTTTGCAACCAAGGGGTCTGCTCGTGACTACAATTGTAAGTGTTCGCCGTAATGGCCATGTCGTTATTGCCGGTGATGGCCAGGCTACGCTGGGCAACACCGTAATGAAAGGCAACGTGAAAAAAGTGCGCCGCCTGTACAACGACAAAGTGATCGCCGGCTTTGCGGGCGGCACCGCTGACGCCTTCACGCTGTTCGAACTGTTTGAACGTAAGCTGGAAATGCATCAGGGCCATCTGGTGAAAGCCGCCGTTGAGCTGGCGAAAGACTGGCGTACCGACCGCATGCTGCGCAAGCTGGAAGCCTTGCTGGCCGTGGCTGACGAAAACGCATCCCTCATCATCACCGGTAACGGTGACGTGGTGCAGCCAGAAAATGATTTGATTGCTATCGGCTCCGGCGGTCCTTACGCCCAGGCCGCGGCTCGCGCCCTGCTGGAAAATACCGATATGGGCGCACGCGATATCGCAGAGAAAGCGTTGAATATTGCAGGTGATATCTGCATTTATACCAACCACTTCCATACCATCGAAGAATTACCGTCTAAAGCGTAAGGATCTCCCATGTCTGAAATGACCCCACGCGAAATTGTCAGCGAACTGGACAAACACATTATCGGCCAGGACGCAGCCAAGCGCTCCGTCGCCATCGCTCTGCGTAACCGCTGGCGTCGTATGCAGCTCAACGAAGAGCTGCGTCACGAAGTCACGCCAAAAAACATTCTGATGATCGGTCCGACCGGCGTCGGTAAAACAGAAATCGCCCGTCGTCTGGCAAAGCTCGCCAACGCGCCGTTCATCAAGGTGGAAGCCACTAAATTCACCGAAGTGGGCTATGTTGGTAAGGAAGTGGACTCGATTATCCGCGATCTGACCGATGCGGCGATCAAAATGGTACGCATGCAGTCCATCGATAAAAACCGCTACCGTGCCGAAGAGCTGGCGGAAGAGCGCATCCTCGACGTGCTTATCCCACCGGCGAAAAACAACTGGGGCCAGGCTGAACAGCCTCAGGAACCCTCCGCCGCGCGCCAGTCTTTCCGTAAAAAACTGCGCGAAGGGCAGCTCGACGACAAAGAGATTGAGATCGACCTCGCCGCCGCGCCGATGGGCGTAGAAATCATGTCCCCTCCGGGCATGGAAGAGATGACCAGCCAGCTGCAGTCGATGTTCCAGAACCTGGGCGGACAGAAGCAAAAGCCGCGTAAGCTGAAAATCAAAGACGCGATGAAGCTGCTGATCGAAGAAGAAGCGGCTAAGCTGGTCAATCCGGAAGAGCTGAAGCAGGATGCCATCGACGCCGTTGAACAGCACGGTATCGTGTTTATCGATGAGATCGACAAAATCTGTAAGCGCGGCGGCAACTCGTCCGGTCCTGATGTCTCTCGTGAAGGCGTACAGCGCGATCTGCTGCCGCTGGTTGAAGGCTGCACCGTTTCCACCAAGCACGGCATGGTGAAAACCGATCACATCCTGTTTATCGCCTCCGGCGCGTTCCAGGTAGCCAGCCCATCCGACCTGATTCCTGAATTACAGGGGCGTCTGCCGATTCGCGTTGAGCTGAAAGCGCTGACCACCCACGACTTCGAACGTATTCTGACCGAGCCGAACGCGTCCATCACCGTACAGTATAAAGCGCTGATGGCCACCGAAGGCGTCAATATCGAATTCACGGATGACGGCATCAAGCGTATCGCGCAGGCTGCCTGGCAGGTCAACGAAACCACCGAGAACATCGGCGCGCGTCGCCTGCATACCGTCCTGGAGCGTCTGATCGAAGATATCTCCTACGATGCCAGCGAAATGAATGGCCAAACCGTCACCATTGATGCGGAATATGTCGGTAAGCATCTGGATGTTCTGGTGGCAGATGAAGATCTGAGTCGTTTTATCTTATAATCCGGTTCAATATATTTTCATCACTATAGATGGGGCTATAGATACCCTAAATAATTCGAGTTGTCACAAGGCGGCCTTTGGCTGAGTGCCCTCATTTTTCCCGGCAGTGTACCTGAGTACATGGCTGGGTTGAATGAGCGTAGCCAACGCACCTGCAGCTTGACGTATCAAGGGTAGAGCCCCATTTTTTATTGGCCGGGACTTATGACCGAACACGCTATCACTCGCACTCAGGCCTGGCTGGAAAGCCTGCGCCCCAAAACGTTGCCTCTGGCCTTTGCCGCCATTATTGTCGGCTCCGCTCTGGCCTGGCATCAGGGAAGTTTCGATCCCTGGGTTGCCCTGCTGGCAATCATTACCGCCGGTTTACTGCAAATCCTCTCCAATCTGGCCAATGATTATGGCGACGCGGTAAAAGGCAGCGATAAGCCCGACCGTATCGGCCCCCTTCGCGGCATGCAGAAAGGGGCAATTACCCAGGCGCAGATGAAACGCGCGTTGATACTCACCGTAGCGCTGATTTGCCTTTCTGGCCTGGCGCTGCTGTTCCTGGCCTGGCAAACCATGGCCGACTTTATCGGTTTTATGGTGCTTGGCGGACTCTCAATCGTTGCTGCAATTACCTATACCGTCGGCACCCGTCCTTACGGCTACATCGGCCTTGGCGATATTTCAGTGCTGATTTTCTTCGGCTGGCTGAGCGTCGTGGGAAGCTGGTATCTTCAGGCGCACAGCGTGGAAGCGGTCATTTTCTTACCCGCCACTGCCTGCGGTTTGCTGGCGACGGCGGTGCTGAATATTAACAATCTGCGTGATATCGACAGCGATCGTGAAAACGGTAAAAACACCCTTGCGGTACGCCTCGGGCCGGTTAACGCTCGTCGCTATCATGCCTGCCTGCTGCTTGGCGCGCTGCTATGCCTGGCGCTGTTTAATCTGATCTCACTGCATAATCCGTGGGGCTGGCTGTTCCTGCTGGCCACCCCGCTGCTGGTTAAGCAGGCGCGTTATGTCATGCGCGAGCGCGATCCGGTCGCCATGCGCCCAATGCTGGAAAGAACCGTAAAAGGCGCCCTGTTAACCAACCTGCTGTTTGTTATCGGAATTATTTGCAGCCGACTCGCGGCTTAACTGACAAATATCAATTAACAATTGATGATTTTGCCAACAGCACGATTCACGAGATATACTGAAAATTCTCGCAGCAACTGAACGTTAAGCCTATGAAATACGATACTTCCGAGCTTTGTGACATCTACCAGGAGGATGTCAACGTCGTGGAACCTCTGTTCTCCAACTTTGGGGGGCGCTCGTCGTTTGGTGGACAAATCATCACGGTAAAATGTTTCGAGGATAACGGGTTGCTCTACGATATGCTCGAACAGAACGGCCGTGGCCATGTCCTGTTAGTTGACGGTGGTGGTTCCGTTCGGCGCGCATTGATTGACGCTGACCTGGCGCGTCTGGCCGTACAAAACGAGTGGGAAGGGCTGGTCGTCTATGGCGCAGTGCGTCAGGTTGACGACCTGGAAGATCTGGATATCGGTATCCAGGCGCTGGCCGCCATTCCCGTTGGCGCCGCAGGGGAAGGCATCGGCGAAAGCGACATTCGCGTCAACTTCGGCGGCGTCACCTTCTTTTCCGGCGACCATCTCTACGCCGATAACACCGGGATCATCCTTTCGGAGGATGCTCTGGATATCGAGTAGCGTCCCGCCCATAAAAAAGGCCTTCTCTCTGAGAAGGCCTTTTTGTTTGCGTCTGAGCTTAGTACAGCTTCTTAGCGCAATCCAGCCAGTCGCTTTTAAACGGACGCTTCATGTTTTCGATAGCGTCGATGATGTCGTGGTGAACCAGCTTCTCGTTCTGAATACCGACGCAACGGCCGCCGAATCCCTGCAGCAGCAGGTCAATCGCGTACGCGCCCATGCGGGATGCCAGAATACGGTCATAAGGAACCGGGGAGCCGCCGCGCTGAATGTGGCCCAGTACGGTTGCGCGAGTTTCACGGCCGGTCTCTTTCTCAATATAGTGAGCCAGCTCGTCGACGTCGCACATATGCTCGGTGATCGCCACAATCGCGTGTTTTTTACCTTTCGCGATACCCGCCTTGATTTCAGCAACCAGATCGTCGCGAGTGTACTCAACCTCAGGAACCATGATGAATTCGCAGCCGCCGGAGATGGCTGCCGCCAGGGTCAGGTCGCCGCAGTAACGGCCCATCACTTCAACAACGGAAATACGCTGGTGAGAGGAAGAAGTATCACGCAGGCGGTCAATAGCCTCAACCACGGTGCTCAGAGCGGTAAAGAAACCGATGGTGTAGTCGGTGCCTTTAATATCGTTGTCGATGGTGCCCGGCAGACCGATGCAAGGGAAGCCCATCTCAGTCAGGCGTACGGCGCCCATATAAGAACCGTCACCGCCGATGACTACCAGCGCATCGAGGCCGCGCTTTCTCATATTTTCAATCGCGACGGCGCGAATATGTTCTTCGCGGAATTCTGGAAAACGCGCCGAACCCAGGAAGGTGCCGCCGCGGTTGATCATATCGGAAACGCTGTAGCGGTCGAGCTGAACCATGCGATCTTCATACAGGCCGAGGTAACCGTCATAGATTCCAAAAACTTCCAGACCTTCCGTTAATGCCGCGCGCACAACGCCGCGAATTGCTGCGTTCATGCCCGGGGCATCACCGCCACTTGTCAACACACCGATTTTCTTAATCATGACTACCTCTGAACTTAGGAAGCAAAAAATAATCCTGTTGCCTGAAGCGCCCCTCACCAGGAGTGCACAACGATAATTGCAATAGTATATCAAACGCTTCTGGCTGAATTGATTCAGGTCAGACCAAATGGCGGTAATTTATACAAATAATGCCGATCCGCCCCACATTTTTACATCGAGTTTACAGATAACAACTTAAAGATCATAAAACACCCTGCTGCGCTAACGGCACCACCGAACAGGGGTCCTGGTGGATAATCACATCGGAACCCGGGAATCGGAGCAACAGCGCCTGCTCCACCTGATCGGCAATCACATGTGCCTGAACCAGCGGGAGATTATCTTCCATTTCCAAATGAATCTGAATAAAGCGAGTCGGCCCTGACTGCCGCGTACGTAGATCGTGCGCCCCGCTGACGCCTGGCCATGCGGTCACGATATTGATAATTTCCTGGCGTTCCTCATCAGGTAACGCGCGGTCTAATAACGACTGAACGGCGTCATAACCCATGCGCAGCGCGCTATATAAAATATAGACGCCTATACCTAATGCAAACAGCGCATCAGCACGATGCCAGCCGTACCATGAGAGAGCCAGCGCCACCAGAATTGCGCCGTTCATCATAACATCAGACTGATAATGAAGCATATCCGCCCGCACCGCCTGACTTTGCGTTTTTCTCACTACCCAGCGCTGAAAGGTCACCAGCACCAGCGTGCTTATCAGCGCAACCAGCGTCACTACCATCCCGACACCCGCCGCGTTCATCGGCTCAGGCCGCACGAGGTGCTGGATACCAGTCAAGAACAGAAACAGTGCCGATCCAGAAATAAACATGCTTTGCGCCAGCGCGGCCAGCGATTCCGCCTTGCCGTGACCAAAGGTATGTTCTTCATCGGCGGGTTGTAGCGAATAACGCACCACCAGCAGGTTGGTTAACGAGGCGGCGATATCCACCAGCGAATCAACCAGCGCCGCCAGAATACTCACTGAGCCGGTATACCACCACGCAAAAATCTTAATTAAAAGTAACGCAGAGGCCATCACCGTCGCCGCAATCGCCGCGCGACTCACCAGCTGCCCATAGGATTGATTCATAAACGCTCCTTACTTCGCGATGCGCTTAGTATAACCCGATAATTTACCGCGACGGGGAGCCGGGAAGAGGCTGAATAACAGGCAAAAAAAACCCCCACATCATGTGGGGGAAGACAGGGATGGTGTCTATGGCAAGGAAAACAGGGTTGTTACTGGGGTTGCAGGGTATTGCTACTACTCGAAAGCATCATCGCTGAGCCTTTTTGCATCCTTGCAACCTCACGCAACTGGTTCATTCGTTGCTGGTGCTTAGCGTTTAAAACCGCTTGCTGCTCTGGCGTTAACAGGTGGTACATCTGGTTGCGAACTTTTGCCATTTCAACCTGGCGGGCAACCTGTTCCTGCGCCATCTTATCTGCCTGAGCGCGTACAGCGTTTTCATCAAAATTTTCTGCGGTGACAAGGCGATGCATTGTCTCCATTTCGCTAACATTAACGGGTGGCCTTTCGTGGCGTGCCCGCTGCATAAGATCTCGTAACTGTTGCCGTTGGTGTTCAGTTAAACTTATGCCGTCAAACATATGGCTCTGGCTGCTGCGCTGGACCCCTTCGTCTCCGGGGAGCCAGTTAACGCTGGTGACGACTTCAGCGGCTTGGCTATATGCACTTAGCGCCAGCGTTGAGGCCATGACGGCAGCGATAACATTGCGCATCACATACTCCCAAAACGTTTGTGTCGCGATTCAACGATAGAGAGTTTACGATGCAGGCTGCAAACATGCGTCAGGGGGTGTAAAACAACGTAAAGTCATGGATTAGCGAGCCTTGATGACGTAATTTCTGCCTCGGAGGTATTTAAACAATGAATAAAATCCTGTTAGTAGATGATGACCGGGAGCTCACCTCCCTGTTAAAAGAGCTGCTCGATATGGAAGGTTTTAATGTGCTCGTAGCCCATGACGGGGAACAGGCGCTGGCCCTTCTGGACGACAGCATCGATTTACTTTTGCTTGATGTGATGATGCCGAAGAAAAACGGTATCGATACACTCAAAGAGTTGCGTCAGACGCACCAGACCCCGGTTATCATGCTAACGGCCCGCGGGAGCGAGCTGGATCGCGTTCTCGGCCTCGAGCTGGGCGCGGACGATTATCTGCCTAAGCCGTTCAACGATCGTGAGCTGGTAGCGCGTATACGCGCTATTCTGCGCCGATCGCACTGGAGCGAGCAGCAGCAGACAACCGAAGCCGGTTCACCGACGCTGGAAGTGGATGCGCTAAGCCTTAACCCCGGTCGCCAGGAAGCCAGCTTCGATGGCGTGACCCTGGAACTGACCGGCACCGAGTTCACCCTGCTCTATCTTCTGGCGCAGCATCTTGGCCAGGTGGTATCGCGTGAACATCTTAGCCAGGAAGTATTAGGTAAACGCCTGACGCCATTCGACCGCGCAATCGATATGCACATCTCCAACCTGCGGCGTAAGCTGCCGGAGCGCAAGGACGGCCATCCGTGGTTTAAAACGCTGCGCGGACGCGGCTATCTGATGGTATCGGCTTCATGATTGGAAGTTTAACCGCACGCATCTTCGCTATTTTCTGGCTCACGCTGGCGCTGGTGTTGATGCTGGTTCTGATGCTGCCCAAGCTGGACTCGCGCCAGATGACCGAGCTGCTGGAGAGCGAGCAACGTCAGGGCATCATGATTGAACAGCACGTCGAGGCCGAACTGGCGAACGATCCGCCGAACGACCTGATGTGGTGGCGTCGTCTGTTTCGCGCTATCGATAAGTGGGCTCCGCCGGGCCAGCGTTTGCTGCTGGTCACCAGCGAGGGTCGCGTCATCGGCGCGGAACGCAACGAAATGCAGATTATCCGCAACTTTATCGGCCAGGCGGATAACGCCGACCATCCGCAGAAAAAACGCTATGGTCGTCTGGAAATGGTCGGGCCTTTTTCCGTCAGGGATGGAGAAGATAACTACCAGCTCTATCTGATTCGCCCTGCTAATACCTCACAATCAGACTTCATCAATCTGCTGTTCGACCGGCCTTTGTTGCTGCTCATCGTCACGATGTTAGTCAGCGCCCCGCTGCTGTTATGGCTGGCGTGGAGCCTGGCGAAACCCGCGCGTAAGCTCAAAAATGCCGCCGATGAAGTCGCCCAGGGCAACCTGCGTCAGCATCCGGAGCTGGAAGCCGGTCCGCAGGAGTTTTTAGCCGCCGGGACCAGTTTTAACCAGATGGTGACCGCGCTGGAGCGCATGATGTCCAGCCAGCATCGTCTGCTGTCCGATATCTCGCACGAACTGCGCACGCCGCTGACCCGCCTGCAGTTAGGCACCGCATTGCTGCGCCGCCGCAGCGGGGAAAGCAAAGAGCTGGAGCGGATTGAGATGGAAGCGCACCGGCTGGATAGCATGATCAACGACCTGCTGGTGATGTCGCGCAATCAGGCGAAAACCGCGCTGGTCAGCGAGACGGTGAAAGCCAACCAGCTGTGGGGCGAGGTGCTGGATAACGCCGCCTTTGAAGCCGAACAGATGGGGAAATCGTTCACCGTCGAGTATCCGCCGGGGCCCTGGCCGCTGTACGGTAACCCCAATGCGCTGGAAAGCGCGCTGGAGAATATCGTGCGTAACGCGCTGCGCTACTCGCATACCAAAATTTCGGTAAGCTTCTCGGTGGATAAAGATGGCATCACGGTTAACGTCGATGATGACGGCCCGGGCGTAAGTCCGGAGGATCGCGAGCAGATTTTCCGTCCGTTCTACCGTACCGATGAGGCGCGCGATCGCGAGTCTGGCGGTACCGGGCTGGGGCTGGCGATTGTCGAAGCGGCAATCCAGCAGCATCGCGGTTGGGTGAAAGCCGACGACAGCCCGCTGGGCGGCTTGCGCTTAACCCTGTGGCTGCCGCTGTACAAGCGTACCTGATTCTCCCGGCCTGCGCTTCGCCAGGCCGGGTTCGAAACGGGTAGCCCGGATAAGGCGCAACGCGCCGCCATCCGGGAACGCGCACGGAAGCGCTATTTCCCCCACAATCTCCGCGAATTATTTTCGATCTTCCCGCTCAGGCGCCGTTTCTGCATGGTACGGCTCCAGCTTACCGACAGCCCCGCCGCCGATAGCAGGCGGTGATACTGCTCGTCATCGAACGGCATTTGCCAGGCAATAGCTCCCGCCTCGTGAACGCTAACGTCGCTGAGGCGGGAAACCAGCGCCAGCGGCGCATCGCCGGACACTCGTCCGCCCGCCACTACCCGATACAGCCAGCCGGTTTTGCCGCTATTCTGCATAAGCTGCGCCATGTCGCTGACGGCAAAATGGTAGTTAAGCTTGAAGCACGGCGATCGCGGCTGCGTCACCTGAATCAGCGCCTCTCCCCAGCGGAAGATATCGCCAATATAGACATTTTTTTCCGTCAGCCCTTCGGTCGAGAGATTTTCGCCAAACGCCGGGGCGCAGAAAAGATCCGCCTGCTGCGGAAGTTCACGGGCCCAGTGGGCATAGTGTTCACGGGGATAGTGGCACAGCGCGCGGTCCGGCCCGCCGTGAATTTTCTTCTCCGCCTGCTCATCGCCCTCCAGCCCCAAATCGCCGAGGGTCAGTTCACCGTCGATCTGAATTTTACCGATGGCGCTTGGACGGCTGCCGTCGTAATCCCTTACCTTGCCCACAAAGACATTCACCGGATAGTGCATCGCTGCTCCTTTGCTGCGGATATAAAAAAAGCGAGTCATCAGACTCGCTTCTCGCTCAGCACAATGCAACCTTATTTTTTGGCGGCAAAACGCGCTGCGGCTTCGTCCCAGTTCACCACGTCCCAGAACGCTTTAATGTAGTCCGGACGACGGTTCTGGAATTTCAGGTAGTAAGCGTGTTCCCATACGTCCAGGCCCAGAATCGGGAAGCCGGAAGCGCCGGAGATTGCTTCGCCCATCAGCGGGGAGTCCTGGTTAGCGGTAGAAACCACCGCCAGCTTGTCGCCTTTCAGCACCAGCCACGCCCAGCCGGAGCCGAAACGGGTAGCAGCCGCTTTTTCAAATTCCGCTTTAAAGTTATCAACGGAACCGAAATCACGCTCGATAGCCGCTTTCAGGTCGCCCTGCAGGGTGGTACCTGTTTTCAGGCCTTTCCAGAACAGGCTGTGGTTAGCGTGGCCGCCGGCGTTGTTACGCAGCACGGTTTTTTTGTCTGCCGGCAGCTGATCCAGTTTGGTAATCAGCTCTTCTGCGGACAGGTTCGCGAATTCAGGCAGGCTTTCCAGCGCTGCGTTGGCATTATTAACGTAGGTCTGGTGGTGTTTAGTGTGATGGATTTCCATCGTCTGCTTGTCAAAATGCGGTTCCAGGGCGTCATAAGCGTACGGCAGGGCAGGCAGTGTATAACTCATAATCATCTCCATTATTGTCGAGCGGCGGAAAGTGTTAATGCCGCGTAAGCAGTTGGTTCATTATAGTTAATTAAATGATATTGAAAACGCTTATCAATGCCGTATTTTTAATAAGGTTATAACAAGGGGGAATAGATGTAGTTTTGTGATACAGAACAACTAATTAAGTTTTTGGTTGCCAGGTTCCGCCTTCTGGTGGCAACAGCTTAAAGGCGGAAAAACTGACCGATTTTTACACTCATCGGGTCGGAAGAAGATTTATCCGATAAAAAATAGATGAGGATAAAATCAATGAATCACGCGATTACGATGGGTATTTTTTGGCATTTGATAGGTGCAGCCAGTGCAGCCTGTTTCTATGCCCCGTTCAAGAAAGTTAAACATTGGTCCTGGGAAACAATGTGGTCAATCGGCGGGATCGTCTCCTGGCTGATCCTCCCCTGGGCCATCAGCGCCATGCTGCTGCCCGACTTCTGGGCCTATTACGGTTCTTTTAACGCCTCCACGCTTCTGCCCGTTTTCCTGTTCGGCGCCATGTGGGGCATCGGTAATATTAACTACGGCCTGACGATGCGCTATCTCGGCATGTCGATGGGGATCGGCATCGCCATTGGTATTACGTTGATTGTCGGTACGCTCATGACCCCGATTCTCAATGGTCAGTTTGATGTTCTCATTAACACTAAAGGCGGCCAGATGACGCTGCTCGGCGTGCTGGTTGCGGTGATTGGCGTGGGCATCGTCACCCGGGCAGGCCAGTTGAAAGAACGCAAAATGGGCATCAAGGCCGAAGACTTCAATCTGAAAAAGGGCCTGCTGCTGGCGGTGATGTGCGGCATCTTCTCCGCAGGTATGTCGTTCGCCATGAACGCCGCCAAGCCGATGCACGAAGCCGCCGCCGCGCTCGGCGTCGACCCGCTTTACACCGCGCTGCCAAGCTATGTGGTGATCATGGGCGGCGGCGCGCTGGTTAACCTCGGCTTCTGCTTTATCCGGCTGGCAAAAGTGAAAAATCTGTCGATAAAAGCCGACTTCTCGCTGGCAAAACCGCTCATTATCAGCAATATCCTGCTTTCCGCGTTAGGCGGCCTGATGTGGTATCTCCAGTTCTTCTTCTACGCCTGGGGCCACGCCAGCATCCCGGCGCAGTACGACTACATGAGCTGGATGCTGCATATGAGCTTCTATGTGCTGTGCGGCGGGCTGGTAGGCCTGATCCTCAAAGAGTGGAACAACGCCGGTCGTCGTCCTGTGGGCGTCCTCAGCCTCGGCTGCGTGGTGATTATCATCGCCGCCAATATCGTCGGTCTGGGAATGGCGAACTAGCGTCGTCAGGCGGCGGCGCGACTGCGCTGCCGCCACTGCCCCGGCGTCATGCCTATCTCGCGGTTAAACACCACCGAAAAGTAATTACTGTCTTCAAACCCGCACTGCATCGCCACTTCGCCAATCAGCCGTTCGGTATGCTGCAGCAGATACTGCGCGTGGCAAATACGCAGCTGGCGCAGGTAGTGGTTGATAGTCATCCCCGTCTGCTGACGAAACTGCTGGCGCAGCGCGCGCTCGCTGCACCCTTCCCGCTCGCAAAAACGGTCAAGAAAGAAGGGACGATTGAGGCTGCCCGCCAGCTCGGTGAGCAGCTTATCGAGCAGCGCTTCGCTTTGAGTTGCCGCCAGATTATCGGTGGCGTAGCGATAGCGCTGAAGAATAAGCACCAGCTGCGCAAACAGCAGTTCGGCCATATTATTGGCCTGCGCATCGCTACGACAGCTCTCATGCTCCAGCTGGGTAATCACCTGTCTGACCTGCGCCATTCCGCTGCTGCCAATTCGCCAGTGCGGAACCCACGGGGTGCCGAACAGACCCGGAATGTGCGCCGCCCAGTCAAAGTTAAGCCGCAGCCGATCCGGGCAATAAATGACGTTTTGCAGGACAAGATCGTTTACCGAGGCGTAGGAGTGCTTATCTTCCGCGCGGATATAGAACAGATCGCCGCGGGTAATGCGCCACGGGCGATCGTTAAGAACGTGCAGGCCGTTTCCCCGCCACACCAGCACCAGTTCGCAGAACTCATGGGTGTGCTCGGCGAAGACGTTTTGCGGATAGCGATCCGCTACCGCCACCGCCTGAGCGGGGGAGGCAAAAAATTCATCTTTGCGAAGAATCAGCTGACCTGCCACGACATCAACTCCGAACATAAATAACGTTTCATTATTCGCGTTTATGTCTGCTAAAACGTTGACTGCTCTCCCGTTACTGAAGAATGGCGTCGCGCCCCTGGCGAATATCGCGCGGAGACCAGTCAAATTCACGGCGAAAAAGCGTCGAAAAGTGGTTACTGTCGCCGAATCCGCAGCGATAGGCGATATCGGTCACGCTGTCATCGCTGTGGCGCAGCAGATGGCGCGCTTTCATCAACCGCACCCGATTCAGGTAGCGCTGCGGCGTCAGTCCGGTTTGCTGTTTTAACTGACGATGCAGAGTTCGCAAAGAGAGCGAAAACCGCGCCGCCACCTCTTCCCAGCAGATATCTTCGGCAAAATGATCTTCCAGCCAGGCCATTAAATGGTTGAGCCGCGCGTCATTGTTGGCTGCGCCTTCGGCGAGGCTGCTTTTACGCAGGTGCACCAGCAGCTGCATAAATAAAATCTCGCGGCTGGCGATGGCGTGCATATCCGCATCCGCGCCAACGTTCTCCATCTGCTCCACAATCTGCCGCACCTGCTGCAATGCATTCTGATTCACCCGCCAGTGTGAGAGATAGTTCCCCTCCTGCTCCTGCGGCAACAGTTCGTTCAGGCCGGACAAAAAGCGAAATGCGTCCGGCGCGCGATAGAGCACATTAGTC
The DNA here is from genome assembly GCF_051835185.1 of Klebsiella sp. K5-306. Taxonomy (NCBI): domain Bacteria; kingdom Pseudomonadati; phylum Pseudomonadota; class Gammaproteobacteria; order Enterobacterales; family Enterobacteriaceae; genus Klebsiella; species Klebsiella sp. K5-306. The sequence goes on along the minus strand of NZ_JAIFJY010000018.1, from coordinate 66,653 downwards.
AGGCATAAATTATCCGTGTGCTCGTAGAGATGACGATCGTGATCGCGGATAAAGCACACTGATCCGCCACTGATGGTATAGGGCTGGCCGTTGAAAACGTGAATCCCGGTGCCGTGCTCCACAATAACAATCTCATGAAAATCATGATGATGCTCAGGAAAAGCGGATTGCGGGAGCCGCGGCTCAATGGCGACAGCTGAAACGCCGGACTTAAAGAAATCCACACTGTGCAACATAGTCATAGCCGCTCCTCGAAATGAGAAAAGTTATCAATCAGTGGAGCAAATAGTAATTAAGGGGCGGCGATCCGGCCTTCAATTTTTGACCGCAAAATTCGTAAAGCCTGCCGCTTTTTCAAGAAATGGCGGGAAAGATCGGGAACTGCGGACAACATCACATCCCTCCATCCAGCGCAGATAAAACGAAACTGTGACCTCTCTCACGGTCACCTTTGCTTTCTTGCCAGCGGCCAATTTTCCCTGTCAGTAACAAGAAGGTGAGCCTGAGGCGACTTTTTTAGACTGCATGCAATGATTTTCACAAGGATCTTCCCATGAGTTTTCGTCATTGTGTCGCCGTTGATTTAGGCGCCTCCAGCGGGCGGGTGATGCTCGCCGGTTATCAACCCGGGCAGCAAACGCTGGCGCTGCGTGAAATTCACCGTTTTACCAATAGCCTGCAGAAGGTGGATGGTTTCGACTGCTGGGATCTCGATAGCCTGGAAGGGGAAATTCGCCGCGGTCTGGAGAAGGTCTGCGAACAGGGCATCCTGATCGACAGCATCGGCATCGATACCTGGGGCGTGGATTATGTCCTGCTGGATAAAGCGGGCCAGCGCGTCGGCCTGCCGGTTTCCTATCGCGATTCTCGTACCCAGGGGCTGATGCGCCATGCCGAAGAGCAGCTGGGCCGGGCGGAGATCTACCGCCGCAGCGGCATTCAGTTTCTGCCGTTTAACACCCTTTACCAGCTCCGCGCGCTGGTTGAACAACAGCCGGAACTGGTCAGCCAGGCCGCGCATGCGCTGCTGATCCCGGACTACTTTAGCTTCCGCCTGACCGGCAACATGAACTGGGAGTACACCAACGCCACCACCACGCAGCTGGTCAACATTAACAGCGATAACTGGGATGAAGAGCTGCTGAACTGGAGCGGCGCGCCGCGCGAATGGTTCGGTACGCCGACGCACCCCGGCAACGTTATCGGCCACTGGATATGTCCGCAGGGCAATAACATCCCGGTGGTCGCCGTCGCCAGTCACGATACCGCCAGCGCGGTTATCGCCTCGCCGCTGGCCAGCAAAAACGCCGCGTATCTCTCTTCCGGCACCTGGTCGCTGATGGGCTTTGAAAGCAAAACCCCCTGCACCAGCGATGCGGCGCTAAAGGCCAATATCACCAACGAAGGCGGGGCCGAAGGCCGCTATCGGGTACTGAAAAATATTATGGGTCTTTGGCTGCTGCAGCGGGTGCTCAAGGAGCAAAACGTCAGCGACCTGCCGGCGCTGATCGCACGCACCGCTGCGCTTCCGGCCTGCCGCTGCGTTATCGACTGTAACGATGACCGCTTTATCAACCCGGACAACATGAGCGCGGAAATCCAGGCCGCCTGCCGCGAATCCGGGCAGCCGGTTCCTGCCGGCGACGCCGAGCTGGCCCGCTGCATTTTCGACAGCCTGGCGCTGCTCTACGCTCGGGTGCTTAACGAACTGGCGGCGCTGCGCGGTCAGCCGTTCAGCCAGCTGCATATTGTCGGCGGCGGCTGCCAGAACGAACTGCTCAATCAGCTTTGCGCCGACGCCTGCGGCATCACCGTGGTCGCTGGCCCGGTTGAGGCCTCCACCCTGGGCAATATCGGCATTCAGCTGATGACCCTGGACGAGCTGCACAACGTCGATGAATACCGTCAGGTCGTGCGGCAAAACTACGCCCTCACCACCTTTACCCCCAATCATGAAAGTGAAATTGCCCGCTTTAGCGCGCAGTTTCAGCCACAACAGACCAAGGAGCTTTGCGCATGACCACTCAACTTGAACAAGCCTGGGAAATTGCCAAACAGCGCTACGCCAGCGTCGGCGTGGATGTCGAGGAGGCCTTGCGCCAGCTGGACCGCCTGCCCGTTTCCATGCACTGCTGGCAAGGCGACGACGTCGTCGGTTTCGAAAACCCGGAAGGAAGCCTGACCGGCGGTATTCAGGCCACCGGCAACTACCCGGGGAAAGCGCGTAACGCCAGCGAGCTGCGCGCCGACCTTGAGCAGGCGTTGAGCCTGATCCCCGGGCCAAAACGCCTGAACCTGCACGCCCTCTATCTGGAATCCGACGCGCCGGTAGCGCGTAATGAAATTAAGCCAGAGCACTTTAAAAACTGGGTTGTGTGGGCGAAAGCCAACAAGCTGGGGCTGGATTTTAACCCCTCCTGCTTCTCGCATCCGCTGAGCGCTGACGGCTTTACGCTGTCGCACGCCAACGATGAAATCCGCCAGTTCTGGATCGATCACTGCAAGGCCAGCCGCCGCATTTCCGCTTACTTCGGCGAACAGCTGGGCACGCCGTCGGTGATGAATATCTGGATCCCGGACGGCATGAAGGATATTACCGTTGACCGCTTCGCGCCGCGCCAGCGCCTGCTGAACGCGCTTGATGAAGTGATCAGCGAGAAGCTGGACCCGGCGCACCATATTGACGCCGTAGAGAGCAAACTGTTCGGTATCGGCGCGGAAAGCTACACCGTCGGTTCCAATGAGTTCTATATGGGCTACGCCACCAGCCGCCAGACTGCCCTGTGCCTGGATGCCGGCCACTTCCATCCGACGGAGGTCATCTCCGATAAGATTTCCGCCGCCATGCTCTATATCCCGCGTCTGCTGCTGCACGTAAGCCGTCCGGTACGCTGGGACAGCGACCACGTGGTGCTGCTGGATGATGAAACCCAGGCCATCGCCAGCGAAATCATCCGCCACGATCTGTTCGACCGCGTGCATATCGGTCTCGATTTCTTCGACGCCTCGATCAACCGCATCGCGGCGTGGGTGATTGGTACCCGCAATATGAAGAAAGCGCTGCTGCGCGCTCTGCTGGAACCAACCGAGCAACTGCGTCAGCTGGAGCTCGACGGCGATTACACCGCCCGTCTGGCGCTACTGGAAGAGCAGAAGTGCCTGCCGTGGCAGGCCATCTGGGAAATGTACTGTCAGCGTCACGATACGCCGGCAGGCAGCCAGTGGCTGGATAACGTACGCGCTTATGAAAATGCGGTTCTGAGCCAGCGCGGGTAATGCCTGGACTTCCCCGGACGCAGCCGGGCTACGAACCGGTAGCCCGGATAAGCCATTTACGGCGCAATCCGGGGGCTCGCACATATTCAGGGCGAGGGGCCAACCCCGCGCCGAATCAACAGGAAAGACAAGACTATGCAGACCATTATCGACGCCTGGTTCGTCCAGGGCATGATTAAAGCCACTTCCGACGCCTGGCTGAAAGGCTGGGACGAGCGCAACGGCGGCAACCTGACGCTGCGCCTCGACGAAGCGGATATTGAACCCTACGCGGCGGATTTCCACGCTAAACCGCGCTATATCGCCCTGAGCCAGCCGATGCCAACGCTGGCCAACCAGCCGTTTATCGTCACCGGTTCCGGTAAATTCTTCCGTAACGTCCAGCTCGACCCGGCGGCGAACCTCGGCGTGGTGAAAGTCGACAGCGACGGCGCGGGATACCATATTCTTTGGGGTCTGACCAACGATGCGGTACCAACATCCGAGCTACCGGCGCACTTCCTGTCGCACAGCGAGCGTATCCGCCTGACCAACGGCAAAGACCGGGTGATCATGCACTGCCACGCCACTAACCTGATTGCCCTGACCTACGTGCTGGAGAACAACAGCGATCTGTTCACCCGTAAGCTCTGGGAAGGCAGCACCGAATGCCTGGTGGTCTTCCCGGACGGCGTCGGCATTCTGCCGTGGATGGTGCCGGGCACCGACGAAATCGGCCAGGCCACCGCTGAGGCGATGCAGAAACACTCGCTGGTGCTGTGGCCGTTCCACGGCGTTTTCGGCAGCGGCCCCAATCTGGATGAAACCTTCGGCCTGATCGATACCGCCGAGAAATCCGCTGAGGTGCTGGTGAAAGTCTATTCAATGGGCGGGATGAAACAAACCATCACCCGCGAAGAGCTGGTCGCTCTTGGCAAACGCTTCAACGTTCAACCGATGCAGTCCGCGTTAGACCTTTATCAATAACAACATCGCGCCCCGCTCACCGAGACGGGGCGAAACATCACCTGCAAACCCTACCAAACTGACTCTTGTGGAGTAAAAGCAATGAAAACAAAGACAAGCTTGATCCTCACCGTTGCCATCCTGGCGTTGTCCGGTTCCGCTTTAGCCGAAGTCAAAATCGCCCTCGTGGCGAAATCATTGGGAAATGGATTCTTCGAAGCAGCGAACGTCGGCGCGCAGGAAGCGGCCAAAGAGTTAGGCGATGTCAAAGTGATCTATACCGGCCCGACCACCACCACCGCCGAAGCACAGATCGAAGTGCTGAATGGTTTGATCGCCCAAGGGGTGGATGCGATCGCCATTTCCGCTAACGATCCCGATGCCGTGGTGCCGGTGCTGAAGAAAGCGATGCAGCGCGGCATTAAGGTGGTCTCCTGGGACTCCGGCGTCGCGCCGGCGGGACGCCAGATCCATCTTAATCCGTCCAATAACGCCTTGATTGGCGAAACCAACGTTAAGCTCGCCGCCGATGCGCTGAAGGCGCTGAACGTGGAAAAAGGCGATGTGGCGATTTTAAGCGCCACCCCAACCTCCACCAACCAGAACATCTGGATTGAGGAGATGAAAAAGGTGCTGCCGCAGTATCCGTCCGTCAATCTGGTGACCGTCGCCTACGGTGACGATCTGTCGGATAAAAGCTACCGCGAAGCGGTGGGCCTGCTGAAGTCATATCCTGACCTGAAAGTGATCGTTTCGCCTTCGTCGGTGGGGATCGTTGCCGCCGCGCAGGCGGTGAAAGATCAGGGCAAAATCGGCAAGGTCTACGTGACTGGCCTGGGGCTGCCATCGGAAATGGCGGGGGCGATTAAGTCCGGCGCCAGCAAAAGCTTTGCTATCTGGAATCCGATTGACCTTGGCTATGCCGCCACGTATCTGGCCGACGATTTAGTCAAAGGCACGGCGACCAAAACCGAAGCCAATATGGGCAAGCTGGGCAAAGTGAAGCTCGACGCCGACGGTAGCGGCGCGATGGCCGAACCGTTCGTCTACGATGCGAGCAATATCGATAAGTTCTCGAAGATATTCTAACCCTGCTTCCTCACCCCGGCCCGCTCCCGAAGGGAGAGGGAGAAAGCCAGGCCCTCTGCGCAATGCAGGCAGAGAGCACTGAACGGTTCCCTCGCCACTTTGGGGAGAGGGTTAGGGTGATTTTACGGAGAACTATCATGTCAGCATCCACCCCACTGCTGTCGCTTAAGGGCATCACCAAGGTTTTCCCCGGCGTGCGCGCACTTGAGAACGTACAGCTCGATCTCTGGCCCGGCAAAGTCACCGCCTTAATCGGCGAAAACGGCGCGGGCAAATCCACGCTGGTCAAAGTGATGACCGGTATTTATCAGCCCGAAGAGGGCGAGATTCTCTATAAAGCGATCCCTATCCAGCTGCCGACCCCGGAGTCAGCGCACAAGGTCGGGATCACCGCCATTCATCAGGAAACCGTGCTGTTCGACGAGCTGTCGGTCACTGAAAATATTTTCGTCGGCCAGTATCTGCATCGCGGTCTGCTGAAGAGGCTCGACTGGCCCGCCATGTACCGCAAAGCCAGCGAGATTCTCACCCGCCTGGAGGTGCAGATTGACCCGCGCGCGACGTTGAAAACCCTCAGCATCGCCCAGCGCCATATGGTGGCCATCGCCCGGGCGCTCTCCTTTGAAGCCCAGGTGGTGATCCTCGATGAGCCGACCGCCGCGCTCTCACAGCATGAAATTCTGGAGTTTTATCAAATCGTTGAGCGCCTGAAGCAGGACGGCAAAGCGATTCTTTTTATCTCGCATAAGTTCGATGAGATTTTCGAGCTGGCAGACTACTACACCATTCTGCGCGACGGCGTTTACGTCAGCTCCGGAGCGATAAACGACATCACCGAAGAGCGGATGGTGACGATGATGGTGGGCCGCGCGATTACCCAAACCTACCCGAAAGTTGACTGTACCCCAGGGGAAACGGTGCTGGAGGTGCAAGACCTCTGTCACCCCACCGAGTTTGCCCATATCAATTTCAGCCTGTGCAAAGGGGAGATTCTTGGCTTTTACGGCCTGGTGGGCGCCGGGCGCACCGAGCTGATGCAGGCGCTCTCCGGGGTCTCGACCCCCTCCTCCGGCAACATCGTACTGAAGGGCAAAGCGATGCGCTTTCGCCAGCCGGTCGACGCCATCAACGCCGGTATCGTCTGCGTGCCGGAAGAGCGGCAGAAACAAGGGGCGATTATCGCCCTGCCGATCGCCCAGAACATCAGCCTGCCGCAGCTCAGCAAACTCAACCCCAACGGCGTACTGAACGACGCCCGCGAATGGCGGCTGGCGGATGAGTACGCTTCGCGCTTACAGGTCAAAGCTTTTAGCTGGCGGCAGGCGGTGGAAACCCTTTCCGGCGGCAATCAGCAAAAAGTGGTGATCGGCAAATGGCTGGCGACCCATCCCGAGGTGATTATCCTCGACGAACCGACCAAAGGCATCGATATCGGTTCCAAAGCGGCGGTGCACCAGTTTATGTCCGAACTGGTCAGCCAGGGGTTGGCGGTCATTATGGTCTCTTCGGAGCTGCCGGAAGTGATGGGTATGGCCGACCGGATTATCGTGATGCACGAGGGGCTGATGGTGGCCGGGTATCGCGCCGGTGAAGCGACGGCGGAAACCATCGTCAGCGCCGCCAGCGGCGTGAATCAGGAGGCAGCGTAATGGGCAAACAGCTGCTTAAACACCGCGAAGCGCTGCTGGCGGCGGTGATCATTTTGATGATCGGCGCTATCGGCAGCCGGGCGCCGTCGTTCGTCTCGCCGGGCAATCTGGTGGAGATGTTTAACGACACCGCCATTCTGATCATCCTCGCCCTCGGGCAGATGATGGTGCTGCTCACCAAAGGCATCGATCTGTCGATGGCCGCCAATCTGGCGCTGACCGGAATGATCGTCGCTCTGCTCAACGCCCACTATCCGGGTATCCCGGTGGCGGCGCTGCTGGCGCTGGCGACCCTGCTTGGCCTGCTGATGGGGATGATTAACGGCCTGCTGGTCTGGCGGCTCGGTATTCCGGCCATCGTGGTCACGCTGGGCACCATGAGTATTTATCGCGGGATTATCTTTCTGCTTTCCGAGGGTAGCTGGGTTAACTCGCACCAGATGAGCGCCGATTTTCTCGGCCTGCCGCGCGCCTCGCTGCTGGGAATGCCGCTGCTGAGCTGGTGCGCCATCGCCGCGCTGCTGCTGGTAGGCTATTTCCTGCGCTACAGCCGCACCGGCCGGGCCTTGTACACCGCGGGCGGCAACGCGACGGCGGCGTACTACACCGGGATTAACGCCGGGAAGATGCAGTTTGTCAGCTTCTGCCTCTCCGGCGCGCTGGCCGGGTTCTGCGGCTATTTGTGGATCTCACGTTTCGCTGTCGCCTATGTCGATGTCGCCAACGGTTTTGAACTGCAGGTGGTCGCCGCCTGCGTCATCGGCGGCATCAGCACCATGGGCGGAACCGGTCGCGTGCTCGGCTGCCTGTGCGGGGCGCTGTTCCTTGGAGTGATTAATAACGCGCTGCCGGTGATCGGTATTTCGCCGTTCTGGCAAATGGCCATTTCCGGCGCGGTGATCGTCATTGCGGTGCTGCTTAACGAACGAGGCAATAAAGGCCACGGACGGTTAATCCTGCGCGACGCGGCATTAGCCCGACAGAAACAGGCGGTGAAATCATGAGCAAAATGATGATGTCTGAAGAGATGAAAAGCGTCCCGGCCGCGCCGTCGCCGCTGCGCCGCTTGCTGTGCTGGGAAGGTTTTCTGCTGGCGGTAACCCTGGCGGTATTTATGGTTAACGCCCTGGCATCCCCCTGGTTCCTTAATATCTGGAATCTGTCGGACGCCACGTTTAACTTCACCGAAAAAGCGATCATCGTGCTGCCGATGGCGATGCTGATTATCGCCAGAGAGATCGACCTTTCGGTAGCCTCGACGATGGCGCTGAGCTCAACGGCGATGGGCTTCTGCGCGGCAGCGGGTATGGATACGCCGCTGCTGGTGGCCGTCGGGCTGGGCGTGGGGCTGCTGTGCGGCCTGTTCAACGGTATCCTGGTGACGCGCTTTAACCTGTCGTCGATCGTGATCACCATCGGCACCATGAGCCTGTATCGCGGGATAACCTACATTCTGCTGGGCGACAAGGCGCTCAATCACTACCCGGACAGCTTCGCCTGGTTTGGCCAGGGCTACGTGTGGGGCGCGCTCTCTTTTGAGTTTGCGCTGTTTATCCTTCTTGCTGCCGCCTTTACCTTCCTGCTGCATAAAACCAACTTTGGCCGCCGGACCTACGCCATCGGCAATAACCCGACCGGAGCCTGGTTCTCCGGGATCAACGTCAAGCGTCACAACCTGGTGCTGTTCGCGCTGGTCGGACTGATGGCCGGCCTGGCGGCGGTTCTGCTGACCTCAAGGCTCGGCAGTACCCGCCCGACGCTGGCGATGGGCTGGGAGCTGGCGGTCGTCACGATGGCGGTACTCGGCGGCGTCAATATTCTCGGCGGTTCCGGCAGCATGGTGGGGGTGATTATCGCCGCTTTCCTGATGGGGCTGGTGACGTTTGGCCTGAGCCTGCTCAACGTGCCGGGCATCGTGATGTCGATCATCATCGGCGCGATGCTGATTGTGGTTATTTCGCTGCCGATTATTACCCGGCGGATTTTGCAACGAAGACGGATTTAATTTCCCCTTCACCCTAAATCCCGGAGGCGGTGCTACGCACCTGTCCTGGCTACCGGCCTGCAGACGCCAGTGAACCTGTAGCCCGGGTAAGGCGCCAGCCGCGACCCGGGAGCGGGTGAAGGGAAACGGATTACCCAAATCAACATTAAGGAGAATTATCATGAGTTTTATGTTGGCACTACCCAAAATCAGCCTCCACGGCGCGGGCGCAATCGGTGATATGGTTAAGCTGGTGGCAGGTAAAGGGTGGGGTAAAGCGCTGATCGTCACCGACGGTCATCTGGTCAAGATGGGTCTGCTCGACAGCCTGTTTACCGCCCTGGATGAACAGCAAATGTCTTATCATCTGTTTGATGAGGTGTTCCCTAACCCAACGGAAGCGCTGGTGCAAAAAGGCTACGCGGCGTATCGCGAGGCCGGGTGTGATTACCTTATCGCCTTCGGCGGCGGCAGCCCGATCGATACCGCTAAAGCGGTGAAAATCCTCACCGCCAACCCGGGGCCATCGACCGCCTACTCCGGCGTCGGCAAAGTGAAAAACGCCGGGGTGCCGCTGGTAGCAATCAACACCACAGCAGGAACAGCCGCGGAGATGACCAGCAATGCGGTCATTATCGACGCCGAACGTCAGGTGAAAGAGGTGATCATCGACCCCAATATCATTCCCGATATTGCCGTCGATGACGCCAGCGTGATGCTTGATATCCCGCCGTCCATTACCGCCGCCACCGGCATGGACGCGCTGACCCACGCCATTGAAGCTTTTGTTTCCGTTGGCGCGCACCCGCTGACCGATGCCAATGCCCTGGAAGCGATTCGCCTGATCAACCAATGGCTGCCGCAAGCCGTGGACGACGGGCACAATCTTGAAGCCCGCGAGCAAATGGCGTTTGGCCAGTATCTGGCGGGCATGGCGTTTAACAGCGCCGGTCTTGGCCTGGTGCATGCGCTGGCTCATCAGCCGGGCGCTACCCACAACCTGCCGCACGGCGTGTGCAACGCCATCCTGCTGCCGATCATCGAAAACTTTAATCGCCCGAACGCGGTTGCCCGTTTCGCTCGCGTCGCGCAGGCGATGGGCGTCGATACCCGCGGCATGAGCGATGAGGCAGCCAGCATGGAGGCCATCAACGCCATCCGCGCGCTGAGTAAACGCGTCGGCATCCCGCAAGGCTTTAGTCAGCTTGGCGTTAGCAAAGCCGATATCGAAGGCTGGCTGGACAAAGCGCTGGCCGACCCGTGCGCGCCGTGCAACCCGCGCACCGCCAGCCGCGACGAAGTCCGCGACCTGTATCTGGAGGCATTATGATCCGCAAAGCTTTCGTGATGCAGGTAAACCCGGACGCGCATGAAGAGTATCAGCGCCGCCATAATCCCATCTGGCCGGAGCTGGAAGCGGTGCTGAAAGCCCACGGCGCGCACCATTACGCGATTTATCTCGATAAAGAGCGCCATCTGCTGTTCGCCACGGTGGAGATTGAATCCGAAGCGCGCTGGAACGCCGTCGCCGGGACCGAGGTGTGTCAGCGCTGGTGGCAGCATATGCGCGATGTTATGCCGGCCAATCCGGACAACAGTCCGGTAAGCGCGGAGCTCAAAGAGGTGTTTTATCTCGATTAAATCCATGACGGCCCCGCTGCATTTAGCGGGGCCACCGCTTCAGATCGAAGAGCGTTACATCGTTCCGGGAACGGGCGTGGCCCTGAAGGCGTTTACCGCCCTGTCCATCAGCACCCGATCGTCGCTTCCGCTATCCAGTATCGTGTTTTGCGCGGATTCTTTTTCTACCTGCACGGCAACCGCATCAAGCTCCTTTAACCTGGCCGTCGTCAGCAAAGCGCTGACCTGCGCCGCAAAGCAGGCATCCTCTTCGGAGGGCTGCGCCTGCGCCGCTGACGTCTCCGTGGTCGCCACGATATGGTTATTGGCAATATAATTCCCTTTCCCGGAAACCAGCCGGATGATGACCGGTTTTATTCCCAGCGGCTTGAGATACTGGATATCAATCGTTTCGGAAATATGATTGGCAATCAACGAATTATGACTACCATTGATATGCAGCAGACCATAGGCATCATCCAGGCCGTTGTCATAGGTCTGCATCGGCGGCCAGGGTTCGCGATCGCGGAAAAAATGATTGGCCGCGATGAGATTCTCCGCACTGTTATTCTCCAGTACCAACATCCCTGGATAAAATGAGTGCAACCGATTACCGGTCACGGTAGAACGAACAACGCCAGATAAATGAACGCTGCTGGCGCCACGCGGAAAGATATTATTGCCAGAAATTAATAACCCACCAAAGTTTTGGGCATAAATCGAATAGCCTTTATAGCCTGCGCCAATCAGGTTATCGGTTATTTTAGAAGCCTGTCCAGCGCCACGAAGCTCGATGCAGTTGCCGCATTCGGCGATAAAGTTATTATGGATCGCCATAGCATCACTATTGTACGTCGTGAGACCATGCTCAAGATAGATAAATCCCATGCCGGTAATCCGGAAAGCATCCTGAGCGCTGGCGATATAAATCCCGGTTTTGCCGTTAATATAGCTATTTTCCGGATCGTTGTTTCCCAGCCCATCATCAATAAAATGCAAGCCATCAATACAGAAGTTTTCAAACGCCACTGAACTTATTCGCGGTGCTCCGCTGCGTTTCACGTAAAATGCAGCGCCAGCGTGTTCTTCATCACCGGGCTGCGGGCAAAGATCGACCAGGATACGGCTGCCACCCGGCCATATATCATGCAAATTCGCCCACTCGTCAGCCGGCGTATTAAAGCGAATACTTGAAGAGACAAACCCGTGTCCGGCGCCCATTATTTTTAAATAACTGATATCAATCAAAACCTGAGTCGTCAGATAATAATCGCCGGGCGGGATATAGATAGCGGCGCCGGGTTTTCCACCATTATTCATGTCGGTTGCGGTTTGCCGATTTTTAATATCGAGAATAATACTGTTGATAACTTCGCCGATATCCTTATACGGATTACCGATATGCCACTGCGTCACGTCATAATAATTATTATGCGTCATGAAGAACCTCCTCTGCTATGAACAGAAAATCAATTAAAAAAAACTGTTTTGATTAACACTGATATTTAATGATAAATAATACGGATAGCCTGATCCGCTGGCGATTAATCGCGTCCTTTTTCCAGTTCACGTTTTGCAAGATCGGCTTTGATTTTTTCAAGGAACGCGTTATTCAGCTTGAAGTAGCGCACCAGATACGCGCTGATGAAATAGCTCACCATCGGCAGTAGTGAGAACATCATGATGATGCCCTGAATGGTCTGCGCATTTTGCTGCGGCTCATTAGCGACATAGCCGGTAAACGCCAGAATCCACGCAACGATAGCGCCGGCCACCGCCAAACCCATTTTCAGCATAAAAAGGTTACCCGCGAAGGAGATACCGGTCAGGCGCTTGCCGAACTTCCAGTCACCGTAGTCATCAACGTCGGACATCATCGCCCACAGAATCGGGCCTGACTGAATTAAATGCAGAACGTTAATAATGATGAATAACGCCATCAGCGGGGTCAGGGATTGCGGATCGATAAACCACAGCGCAAATGACAGAACACCGAGAATAATATTAATAATGCGGAACAGCGCGAGTTTATCAAAGCGATCGGTCAGCGGTTTGGCAAGCACGCTGCCCAGCATATTACAGGCCACGCCCAGCGCCATAAACAATGTGATAAATCCGACAGAGGCCTTCATCACATAGGTAGCATAATAAATGGTGACGCCGCCGCGGATGAAGGCCGGGAAAACATTTAGAAAGGTTATAGAGATCATCAATAGCCACTGATCGTTCTTGATAATATCCCGCAGGTCTTTCTTTAATGACTCGTTTTCCTTAACCGACACCACGCGCTCTTTTATGCTGGAAAAGCAGAAGAGGAACATCAGGGTTGCCGCACCGCCCATAATCATCATCGTCAGCTGGAAACCGGAGGCGCGGTCGCCATTACCCAGCCAGTCCGTTAACGGCAAAATAGATGAGGAGATAATTAACGTTGCCAGCCCGTTAAGGAAAAAACGCCATGACAGGCAGCCCATACGCTCTTTCTGATTGAGAGTAATCACGCCGCCGACCGAGCAATAGGGAATATTGATCGCGGTATAAATCAGCGACATCATTAAATAGGTGACCCAGGCATAGATAATCTTGCCATTCATGCTTAGCTCTGGCGTAGTGAACATCAGCACCGCACCCAGCCCAAACGGAAACGCCATCCATAATAACCATGGGCGGAACTTACCCCAACGGGTCACGGTGCGGTCGCAGATGGCCCCCATCAGCGGATCGCTAAAAGCGTCAAAGATACGGATAACCAGGAATAAGGTCCCCACAACTCCGGCACTTAAGCCATACACGTCGGTATAAAACCAGGTCAGATACAGTGCCAGCACGCTCCATATCATTCCTGATCCGGCGTCACCCATGCCGTAGCCGATCTTCTCCCTCAGCCCCAGCTTTTCATAAGCGCTCGGCCTTTCCATTGCGGTAGCAGACATAAATATACCTATTTTTTTATTAAAAGGGACCCATGGCGCCAGTCGTCGCGCCATTGCTAAACATAAATCTTTTACAGGGTAGTAATATTAATTTTTACGCTGCTCTCACGAATAATTAACCGAGAGACAATTTCGTGCATTTCAATACTGTCCGGCTGCTGTTGATATTTCACCATCTGGAAAGCGAGATGAGCGATTTCACTTACCGGCTGCGCAACGCTGGTAATTCTTTTTGTTTGCGCCAGCAAGGTATTATCAAAACTGGCAATCGCAATATCTTCTGGAACGGCGATGCCTTTTGCTTCTAGCCCATCGATAAGATAGTTTGCCGCAATATCGTTATAAACTAACAGACATGTACAGGTTCGCTTCGGCTCGCTGAGTTTCTCAATAATATCATCAAGAATGCTTATATGACCTGAGACCTTCTCACCCTCACCTTTTGTTATCCAGAACGAATTATCTTTGGCAAGCTTTAAACCATGACTCGCTATTTTTTTGCTGTACGACGATACCTTGCGGTTATCAACGCCTTCCTGGGCAACAAAACCAAATGCAACATGTCCGGTGTGTATGAAATGCTCCGCAATACTTTCAGCCCCGCGATCCTGATTAATCGATACAGAATTAAAGAACCGGGACACCTGCGTAACGACGACAACCGGGATTCGGGTAATAGTTAACCATTCTGAAAGACCGGCTTCTGCTTCTGTCGGCACCCATAGCAAACTGTCAATGCCCATCCCCACCAGGGTATGAATAATATGCTTATCTTGTTGCGGTTGATTCTGGTGCGTTTTGACGATCACCGATTTACCGATGTACCGGGCCTCTTCTTCCACTGTCGCCAACAGTTCACAGAAGTGAGGATTGACCAGATTAGGCACAACCACACCAATCAGTCCGGAACATTTACCGCTAAGCTGAAACGAACTTTTGCTGGGAACATAGCAAAGATAATCCATCGCCTCCCGCACCGCCTTACGCGTTTCCGCGACCACGCTGGGATGATTATTCAGGACTCGTGATACGGTTGCCGTCGAGACCCCAGCTCTTTTTGCTACGTCTTTAATCGATGCCATGGTAATTGAATACGCCTTCTGACTCCTGGAGCTCACTATAAATTGTGAGCTAAATCGAAAATGTAAGCCAGTTCACATGTTGTCGCGTTACATGGAATGACGTTTAGCCTTCGCAATTTTATTATTCCTTACATAGCTTAAAGACCGGACTATACAAAAGCATAAATCAGCGTAAAAGAATAATATATTATGTCAAAAAAATATTGCTGGTGGTCGTGTGGGATTTAGCTGAAAGGTATTGAACGCATGAAGGCGCCTCATCCTTTTTGCCGAGTAAACGACAGAGTGTCAGATGACATCTTCACTCAGGATGAGGCATGAGAAGTGCTGGCTTAATTATATATAGCGGCTACCGTTCATTAAAGTAATGTGCAATTTAATAGAATGTACTCTGGCTATAATGATAATTATCAGAAGAAATACTTAAAGCGCACCCGCGCGCCGTAGCGATCGTCATCATCCCCCTGACTCAGCTTGTCGTCGCTGTCAAGAAAGGAGTAGTAAGCGCCGAGATAAATATTAAAGTTCTGCATGTTCATGACGTTCGGAATTTGATACGACGCGTGCAAAGTATGAATATTGTAAGTGCCCTGGTCCTTAATCCAGCAGTCGTTCTCGCAAATCACGCCGGCATAATCGCTGATTTTATTATGCGCGTAGATATATCCCAGCTCAAAGCGCCGCCATAGCGCGTTCACCCCGGAGGTGAAATCCTTCTCGTTATTGGCATCCATATAAGCGGTATTCAGGTTTACTACCACACCGTCCGCCGGGTCGCTCTTCAGGCCGTTCCAGGTCATGGTCAGGCCATAGCCGGTGCGGTCAGACTGATCGACGAAGTGACCCTGCGTATCTTTATAGCCGTAGGCATTCTGTACCACGTTCGCTTCCACGGCCGCCGCAACGGAAAATTCATCCTTTGCCCAGGACACCACCGGACGCAGGTACGCCACGTTCTTTTTCTGCTCCATGTCGCGACCGTGATAACCGCCGTCGTTATACAACGAAGTTCCGTCTTCCAACAGTGTATTAAGCTCAAAATACCAGTTATCTAACTGTTTACTCAGCAAGAAGTTACCGCCTGCGTCAGAACGACCGCGTCCCTCTTTCATCATATAGATATAGCCATGTCCGTCACTGTACAGGTCGTTAGCGGTATTTCCTGAGTGCTCAACGAAGGTATCCTGATTTAGCGGGAACATATCGTACGCCTCAAAACGCCCCACTTTCACCTTCCAGTCGTTCTCCTGACCAAAGAAGAAAACCGCATCATCAAGGTTCATCGAACCGGTCATGTCCGCTAGCGGCTGGATAGAGAACCCGGCAAAATAGCCGTTTTCCATTTTACGGATACCGTCAAAACCGAGCAGAATGCGGCCGTTTAAATCCCACTTATCATAGGTTGTATCGCTGCCAACGTCGGCATTGGTCATGGCCAGCAAGCCATGTTTGCTTTCCGCATCCATATTGAATTCGACATCGCCGTAGATTTTCAGATCGCCATAGCCGGATAATTTCAGCTCAGGAACTGAAATATTTTTTTTACTCTCAGCGGTCGGGGCCATGCTTTTAACCGCTACGCTGGTTTGCGCCGCCTGTATAGCGGAATTCTGCTTCGCCTGTAAATCCCGCACCTGGCCTTCGGCCACCGCCGCCCGGCTTTCAGCGGCGGCAAGCCGCGCTTCAAGCAGCTCCATCCTTTGTTCCAGCGTCAGATGATTATTTTTCGCTACCGCTGAACCGGTTATCAAAGACAAACCTATGGCTATCGATAATGCTGTTTTATTCATTTTTATTTTCCGGAGGTAAAAGAGGGCCAGGTGAGTCATAAACTCACCCGTATATATTTTTATTTTTTATATCAGGAAGATTTTCTATTTTATTATTGAAGTTCAGCCTGCGAACAGCTGATATTTATTTTTATCCTCATCGGTAATGTCTCTTAATACCCGACAAGGGACGCCTGCGGCGACAACATTTGCCGGTATGGAACGGTTCACCACGCTCCCGGCGCCAATGACCGAGTTTTTTCCGATAGTGACGCCAGGATTGATAATCACCCCGGTGCCCAGCCAGACGCCGTCTTCAATAACCACCGGCAAAGAGAACTGCTGCTGGGTGTGGCGCAGATCCGGATGGATCGGGTGGCCGGCGGTTGAAATCGTCACATTTGGCGCAAACATCACGTTATTACCAATGGTGATCTCAGCATCATCAACCAGCGTCAGATTAAAGTTAGCGTAAAAATTATCGCCAATGGAGATGTGAGTTCCGTAGGCAAAATTAATCGGTGGTTCTATCCAGCATTCTTTACCCACGCGGGCAAACATCCGCTGAATAATGTCGTTTCTTAATTCCTGGTTAAACGGATGGGAGTGGTTGTACTCATAGGCTCGCGCCTTCCCCATCAGCCGCTGCTGCGGTAAGCCATATCCTGAATCAATATAGAGCTCGCCGCTGTTCATTCTTTCTTTCATATCCATCATACAAACCGCTCCTGTCACGGTGACTAATTGCTCCGTTGGCTAAACCGTCATAGCGCTATCGCTAATCTTTTCCGGCTTTGCCTTACCCGATAAGGTAAAGGCGGATATTAGCGTAACGGCCAGGGCAATACCGCCGAGGATCATATAGGTGTCCTGGAAGCCGATGCGGTCATACATGTTGCCAGCAAAAGCGGAGAGGAAGATCGCCGCCACCTGTTTGGAAAACTGGAAGCCAACCAGATAAATCGTCGCCGACAGGCGGACGTCAAATACTCCGGTGATATATTTAAAGGCCCCTACCAGCAGGAACGGCACTTCCAGCGCGTGGAGCATTTTCAGCGCCACCACTTCCGCAGCCGTCGTGGCAAACGATGAACCGATCATCCTTGCCGCCATCACCATTCCGGCAATCAGTAACGTATTTTTCGCCCCGATGCGGTTAATAATCCACGGCGAGCTGAACATAATAATCGCGTTGCATATTTCCCCGGCGGTGGTCGCAAAACCAAAAGCGCGGGTGCCCGATTCAGGGGTGGCAAAAAAGGATTTAAAGAAGGTGGCAAACTGCTGATCGAAGACGTCATAAACGCAGGCGACGCCGATGACGTACAGAATAAACATCCACATTTTGCGCTGGCGGAACATGCTCACGGCAGTTTTTAAATCCACCGCCGGACGATTGGCCCCTAAAGAATCCATCACCTGTGCGCTCTGACTGGCCTGCGGTTTAGCGATAGCCACCAGCACAACCAGTACCAGCGCGGCGGCAGAGCCCATCCAGAACACCCACTCCGGGTTAACGCTGAACAGCATCCCCGCCGTGGTGGCGCACAGGGCCCAGCCGAGGCAGCCAAAAGTCCGCGCCTTGCCGTATTCAAACCCGCTATTGCGGCTCACGCGTTCGATATAGGCCTCCATCGCCCCGGCGCCGGCGGAGAACACAAAGCCAATATAGGCTCCGCCGCTCAGCGCGCCGAGCCAGATATTGGTTTTCAGCAACGGCGCAAAAACGTAGAGGAAAAAGGGCGCGATCAGCACCAGCAGCACGGTGACAATCCACATCAGATGCTTTTTCAGCCCCAGCTTATCGGAGATCACGCCCAGTATCGGCTGAAAACAGATAGCAAACAGCGACAGGCTGGAGAAAACAATCCCGGTCTCGGTTTTATTCAGGCCGATGACATCCGATAACCAGATCGGCAAAAACGGAAAGCAGGTGGCCATAATGAAAAAGTAGAGAAAGAAGAACAGCCCGAAAATCCAGAAATTGGGGTTGTTTTTATGGGTACAGACGGTCGGGTTCATGGTGTATTCCTCAAAAAGGGCCGCCGCGCGGCCCGTCGTCATCACACGCGTTGCAGGCCAATCAAAATGGCGCTTTCCGGGTCAAGGATTGGCAGCGCCAGCCCCGCCAGTTGCAACCACTCGCCGCTTACGGTCTGCGGCGTCGTCATCCATTCCGGCAGCTTACGCATGGTGTGGCCGCCCTCTCCCGTAATCTGAATATTCGGATGGTCGAGCAGCGTGACCTGGTAGCGCGCTCCCGCTTCCAGTCCCGGCACGCGCAGCGGCGCCATCAGGGTGTAGTCCGGCATCGCCAGCTGGCTGACGAGGAAAATCGCCTGGCTCCGGTCTTCGCTTACCACGCCGTGCGCCAGCGTCGTGGCGTCCGGCATATCGATACGCCACTGCACGCCGTGATGAATCACATCGCGCCACTGCTTATGCAACGCCGCGTATTTGCGGTAGCCGGCACGCTCTTGTTCGTCAGCGCTTACCGGGTCCAGCTCAAGCCCCATATGGCCGAACAGCGCCGTCAGGCCGCGAAACGCAATGCTGTGCTGGCGGAAGGTGGCGTGACAGTGGCGGTTGCCGATATGCGCGCCCATGACTTCCGGCGGGAAGAAGTAGCTCATGCCGCGCTGGATAGTGTTGCGCTCCAGGGCATCGTTATTATCTGAAGCCCAGAAGCGATGGCTGCGCTTCAGCACTTCGTAGTCGATTCGCCCGCCGCCGGAGGAGCAGGACTCAAATTCAATATGCGGGAAGCGAGCCACCAGCGTATCGAGCAGGCGATAGAACTGGCGGGTTTGCGCATCGGCGGCAGCTTTACCGTTATGCCCGGGCTGTACCAGTTCGCGGTTCATATCCCACTTCACATAATCCACCGCGTGCTCGCCCAGCAGCCAGCTCATCCGCTCCAGCAGATAATCAAAGGCTTCCGGGATATTCAGATTCAGCACAAATTGATGGCGCCCGGGAAGCGGCGTATAGCCCGGCAGCGCCAGCACCCAGTCAGGATGCGCGCGGTATAAATCGGAGTCAGGGTTAATCATTTCTGGCTCAACCCAGATGCCGAACTCCATGCCCAGCGATTTTACGTGGTCGATAACCGGGGTCAGACCGTGCGGATATTTTTGCTCATCAAGATACCAGTCGCCGAGCGCCGCCCAGTCGTCGTTGCGCCCTTTAAACCAGCCGTCATCAATGATAAAGCGCTCAACGCCCAGTTCCGCCGCCTCATCCGCCATGCGCATGATGTACTGTGGGTCGTGGTCGAAATAGATCCCTTCCCAGGTATTGAGATGCACCGGGCGCGGTTTGTTGCCCGGAAAGCGAATAATCCGTTCGCGCAGATAACGATGGAACTGCTGGCTCATGCCGTTCAGCCCCTGCGCTGAATAGCTACCGTAGAGGTGCGGAGTCCACAGGGTTTCCCCCTCCGCCAACGCCATTTCGCCCGCCAGATAGAGCGCTTCCGCCTGCAGGTAGCGACGGCCATCGGTTTTCACTTCCGCCCGCAGGCGATGGTTACCGCTCCAGCCCAGATGCACGCCCCATACTTCCCCCTGCATCTCGCTAAAGGCCTGGCTGCCGGTAATCAGCGCCGGAAAATGTTCATGGGAAGTGCGTCCGCGACGGTTTTCCAGCACGAAGCTGTCATGTTCAAGGAGCAGACGATGGGGCTGGAATTCGCGGATCCAGCGGCCATGAAAGGCCATGACTTCGCGGGCGCGCTCGGCGACCGGTAGCGTGACGGCCAGGCGATCTACCTGCCACGGCTGCGGACGCAGGTTGGTCAAGCCATGGCGAACGCTCAGCACGCCGCTGTTATCAAGCTGAATTTCACTGCATAACCGCAGGCCTGCCTGAGCATCTTCACTGATGATGGTTAAATTCTGCCCATCCTGCGCCACCTCGGTCGTGGTGAACATCGGCGAAGCGTCCAGCCCCTGACGGTGGCCTTCGATGCCCGGCGCGCCGAACAGGCCGTGACCCAGCTCAGCCATTAAGGTCACCGGTGAATCCACATCAAGACGACCATTGGCCACCGGGCGGGCAATGCTCAGGGCATCCTGCGGCGAAAAATGGCTTAAATGCGGCCCCCAGTAGATAATTTCGGCGAACGGGCGGGTTTTGATCACCACATCAGCCGCTGCGCTTTGCAGGCGTAAAATCGAATCAGACATCAGACTTCTCCACAACAAGGAATAGCTTACTGTTGATCCGAAACGTTTCGGACGCCAACCAAAACGTTTCGGATCCGTGATCGAGTTCAGGAAATTAATCTGACGGGAGGGGAATCAGGCAGTTTCGCCGGGGATAAATTCAGGCTGCCAGAGCACCTGGAGAGAGGCGAGATCGTCGCCGGCGATTAAGCGGCGAACCATGCTGGCTATCTGGCGGCCCACGCCCTGCCGGGTGGACTGGATCACCGCGCCCACCGGAGTTTCGATGATGCTGTCCTGCGGCAAGCCATCATAAACCACCAGTGAGACGCGATCGGAGCCGGTAAGACGCCCGAGCTGGGCAAGTGCCATCGCCGCGCCGTCGCCGTGGGTGTTGCAATCGGTGACTATCGCCGTAGGCGGTTCGGGCAGACGCAGCAGCTCCATCGTCGCCTGAAACCCTCCGCGGCGGGTGGGCGACACGCTGCGCAGCCAGGTTTCCGCCAGCCCCGCTTCACGCAGGGCTTGCAGGTAACCATTGCGGCGCTGCGTAATAAACGCCTGATTGTTATTTTCGCTCAGCAGCGCTATACGCTGGTGCCCCTGGCTAATCAGATGGCGGGTTGCGCGGTACGTTCCCGCCTGGTTATCGAAATCAAACCAGGCATAGGGCTGTGGCAGACGGCTGCGCCCCAGGGCGAGAAAAGGAAAGCCGGAAGAGAGCAGCTGAATCAGGCGCGGATCATCGTCCAGAGTATGGGCAACAATCAGCGCATCAACACGACGACTCTGCACCATACGCATATAACCGTGTTTATCGGCCTGTTCGTCATCGGCTATCAGCAGTAAATCGATCTCATAGCGCGCCAGCTCGTGGCTAATCTCGCCGACCATCTCAAGGAAGACGTTGTTATTCAACGGCGCGGGACGCACGGGAAAAACGAGGCCGACGGCGTCGATTTTGCCCATTTTCAGGCGGCGCGCAAAGGTGTTTGGCCGATAGCCGCGACGCTGCGCTTCGGCCTCGACGCGGGCGCGCGTCTCCTGCGACACGTCGTCATAGCCGTTCAACGCGCGGCTGACGGTTGTAACCGAGATCCCAAGTTCTTTAGCAATGGCTTTCAGCGACATAAGTTTCCCTGTCTTCGCGGGAGAATGCAGCTAGTGTCCCGCAATACAGCCATGGCGTCCACCCTGCCGCCGTGACTAGTTCTGCTCGGCAACCAATAGCGCTTGGGTATCCGGTTCCAGCGCCTGGAAAACGTGCTCCCGATCGGCGGGATAGCAGATGTAATCCCCCTCTCCCAACTCTTCCGGCGCCTCCGTGAGGCCGACCCGCGCCCGCCCCTGGGTGATAATAATATGTTCCACGGAACCCGGTGGATGAGGGTGAGAGATACGGTCAGCCCCCGGCTGGGTTAGCAGGAGATAGATATCGCGCCGCGCGCCCGGCGGGCAGGCGGCGAGTAAAATTGCCTGATAGTTTGCCTGCTCGGCAATCACTTTCGTCCCCTCGCCGCGGCGGATCACCTGGGTGGTGTTGACCTGCGGCTCCAGCAGTCGGGCAAAAGGAATATCGAGGGCCACGCACAGCGCCCACAGCGTTTCCAGACTCGGGTTACCGTTACCGGACTCCAGCTGCGATAACGTTGATTTGGCAATTCCCGCCCGTCGCGCAACTTCAGCAAGGGAAAGACCGGTGCGCGCGCGTTCACGAACCAGGCTTTTGGCAATCAGGCTAATTGGCTGAGTCATCCAGCCCTCCGTGTTTTTTATAACGAACGTTTCGTTCGTCTTGAAATACGATTCTGTTGCGTTCATTATAATGGAAATTCGTTCGATATGGCTAAAGAGTATGAAACATCACTTCGCCAGTCTTAAAGGCGACACCCTCAGAGCAATTGTTTTAGTCTGCCTCGCAGTGGGCATCGTTGGTATGTCCTATGGCTCGCTGGCCATCGCCTACGGTTTCCCGATTTGGGTGCCCTTTGTGCTTTCGGTCAGCGTCCTGGCAGGCGCCTCGGAGTTTATGTTTATCGGCATTGTCGCCAGCGGCGGAAATCCCCTGGCGGCGGCGGCGGCCGGTTTACTGGTTAACGCTCGTCATATTCCCTTCGGCGTGACGGTTCGCGACCTGGTCGGCCAGCGCGCCGCCAGCTTCCTCGGCTGCCATATTATGAACGATGAAAGCGTGGTGTTTGGTCTGTCGCAGAAAACCCTCGAGCAGCGGCGGGCGGCCTACTGGCTGTGCGGTCTGGGCGTGGCGCTGATCTGGCCATTGGGCGCGCTATTGGGCGCGGGGGTCGGCAAACTGCTCCCGGCTCCGGAAACCATTGGCCTCGATGCGGTCTTTCCGGCCATTCTGCTGGCGCTGGTGGTTCCGGCATTTAAAAATCGCACCACCTTGATCCGCGCCTGCAGCGGAGCAGCTCTGTCGCTGGCCGCCGTACCTTTTGCGCCGGTTGGTCTGCCGGTTTTGCTGTCGCTGTTTGGCCTGCTGACGAGGAGAAAATAATGGGCAATATGACGCTATTTATCGCCGGTATCGCGATTTTGTCGCTGGGCACTTACTTAATGCGCTTAGGCGGAGCGAAGCTCGGCAGCCGGCTGGCCTTTTCTGAGCGCTCACAGGCGCTACTCTCCGATGCGGCAACGGTGCTGCTCTTTTCCGTCGCACTGGCAACCACCTTCTACGAAGGTGAACATTTTGCCGGGATGGCGCGGGTGCTGGGCGTGGGCTTTGCGGTATTTCTTGCCTGGCGTAAGATGCCGCTGATCGTGGTGATTATCGCCGCTGCCGTGGTGACGGCGCTGCTGCGGATGGCGGGTTTACGATAAAAGCGCCCACAGGCGCTTTTATCGTTCTTCAGCCAGTTTAATCACTCAATGTATTAAACCATCTTACGAGCTGGTTATAGCTCGCCATGAGATGTTCAAAGGAACCATCCACCATTTGCGGGGCGCCATCCATCAACATGGCTTCCCCAGACGTCAGCGGCGTGTTATCGCGAACGCGGCGGACGCGCGTTTTGGCATCCAGAAGGTACTTTTCCGCCGCTTCGATAAACGTCGGGGCTCTGATCTCACGCATCCGGGGACCTTTTTTGGTTTCGCCCTGTTTTGATTTCAATTGCTCAATTTGTTCACCCAGATCCTGGACGAGTTTCATCGCAGCATCGGTATCAAATTTATCCGCCTCAAGCGCCTGGTTAACCTTTTTGCTGGTCAACATAATGGATAGCGAATAGTAATCAAAAGACTTGCCTTCTTTGACCTCAATCTTTTTCAACTGCTGTTCCTGACGGCGGTTATTAATTTCATGAATCGCTTCTGAGTAAGCATCTGATGCGGGTTTGAACGCGGCTAATGCCTGAATAAACTGAGTATGCAGCGCTTTGCCTTTAGCGAAAGCATCATCTTTATAATCTTGCTGTTCGTAATATTTATTCATCTTATTGATGACTTCTGCCAGCTTAATGGATGAATTAATATAAGGTAAAGCGAGATTATCGATAGGATCCAGCGACGGCTTTAAACTCGAAACGTGCGTCATATTGGCCAGGCACTTATCAAACTCTGCGGAAACAGCCGTGATACCACCAACACTCTTTTCTTTTCCGGTGGGACCGACCTTTAGATCGTCTAACCAGCGAGCATAGTATTTAATGCTACGATAAATATCTTCATCGATATCATTATAACACTCAATATATACGCTCATCTTTTCGCTAATAATGCGGTCTGGGCTGGCGTTTTTAACTTCCTTGTTATCTGCACCTGAAGATGCGGATGGACTAGCCGGAGCTGCTGCAGGAGCAGGAGCGCTTTCGGGTAATTTATTATCGTCGCATCCAACAAGCCCCATTAATAAGACGCAGCTTATTGCTGCCGCCAATAAATTCCTTTTCATAACTATCCTTTATTAAAAACAATTAAACCAATCTAAAGACAGGAGGATAAATCATATCGCATAATCGTTTTATGCCGATACAAAAAAAGCGCCCGCAGGCGCTTTTAAACTAATGATGTTATTTAGCCTGACTAAATCTGTGCTGCTATCCAAAGAATAACGCGCTCGATATCCAGCGGTTTTTGCTGATCCACGGTCAATACCGGCCCCAGCCGCATTGGTTCCGCCTGCTGCGCCAGCCGAGCCAGTTCCGGCAGATACTCTTCGCCCGGATGCCCCGGCTTACGATCGTGTAACCGGCTGGCATAGCGCGCCACCGCAAGCTCAGGCGGGATGTGATTCCAGACCTCCAGAACCTTTTCAACGCCCGCTTGTTGTAGCAGCTGCTGCAGCATGTCGCGCGGTTGAAAGCCAAACCAGGCGTCAATGAGCCAGATGCAGCCTGCCGGTGACTGACCGACAATCGACCATATCACTTCATACGCGGCGCAGCCCAGTTGCCGGTTGAAGGACCGATCGATCCCGGTAAAGCACGCCATAAACGGCTCTTTAATACCGTCGATGGTCAGCTGCGGCAGATTAAACGCTGCCGATAGCTGCCGGGTGACGGTGCTTTTACCCGAGGCGGGAATGCCGTTAATTAAAATTACCGTTTTGCAGCCGGGTGTGAGATATCTGTTCATAGCAACGCAACGACCTCCTCCTTGCTGCTGGCGGCCCGCAGCTTCTCCATGGTCTCGTTATTATCGAGCAGAGCAACAATCGCACGAATCCCCTCTTCTATATGGGCATTGCTGTCCTGCGCGCCGAACATAATGACGATATCCGCCTTCTCGCTATCAGCAAACTGAATTGGCTTATCCAGCACAACAAGGCTAAAGCAGTTGCGCTTTACGCCGCACTCCGGTCTGGCATGCGGGATGGCGATGCCCTCATCAAAAACGTAATAGGCGCCATGATGCAGGGTATTATCGATCACCGCCTGACCGTAATCTGCCGAGATATATCCCTTTGCCACCAGCGGGCTGGCCGCCAGTTGGATCACCTTCTGCCAGTCGGACTCCGTGACGCCGACCTGAATCGCATCGGCCTCAATAAGCAGTTCTTTTATCGTCATTATCACTTCCTATATATTACGGCGAATAACATTACGTAACTCATCAATGCGCACAAAAAGCGCATCTATTTCCTGGCGATGCGTATGGCTTTTGGCATATACCGACAGTGCCCGGTTATAAACCAGCATTAATGCTTTCTGTACTTCGCCATTTCCCGGGTCGCCCCGTAATTCGCCTTCCAGCCTGGCGATTTCCCCCGCCAGCTGGCGGGACTGTGCGTCATAATCCTGCGGCGGGCTACTCTCTTTTTTCCACAGCGTTTTCAAAGATTCAAACATAGCGAGCTCCTCCCTGACGGACAGCAGGGCAACGGAATACGATTAAAAATAAAGTATTATTTAAACAGCGCGATTTTTTCCATTAATACCTGGGTGACCGCATTATTCGCCGGAATTAAGAATTTGCGCACGCTGTCGTTAACTTTGCCTTTTTCAAAAGTGGTTTTACATTGATCGACCCACTGAACGTTCATTTCAGTACCGACGTTCACTTTGTTGATGCCTTCCGTTACGGCCAGGCGCATATCATCATCGCTGACGCCGGTACCGCCGTGGAGCACTAACGGTACGCCTGTGGCGGCGCTAATCTCTTTCAGCCGCTGATGCTGGATCTGCGCTTTGCCGGTATAGAGGCCATGTACCGTGCCTACGGAGACCGCCAGCATATCCACCTGCGTCTCCTTCACAAAGCGTTTGGCGTCTTCCACCGTGGTGAAACAAATATCTTCTGCGGCAACGGCTTTGCCATCTTCCGAGCCGCCTATCGCCCCCAGCTCGCCTTCTACCGTGATATTCCGCGGGCGCGCCATCTCCACCACGATACGCGTATTGCCGATATTCTCCTCCAGCCCCAGATGGGAGCCGTCATACATCACTGATGAAAATCCGGCATCCATTGCCGTTTCAATGGCGCTGATATCAGAGCAGTGATCCAGATGCAGACAGGTCGGCACGTTTTCACTTTCCGCGAGCGAGCGCACGGCATCCACCAGTAAACGATAGCCGAGATATTCCGCCGTCCCGGTAGAGATTTGAATCATCAATGGGCTATCGCTTATCTGCGCCGCTTTAAAAAAGGCGGGCAGCATTTCAATACAGTGCAAATTAAACGAGCCAATGGCTTTAAAATCTCTTTCCTGCGCAATTTTCAGAATCGCGTTGAAGTTATACAGACTCATGAATATTTTCCCCTTTTGGCTTAGCTGATTTACCGTTTACGAACCATGCCAGTGCGGCAACAAAAACAATGAACAGAGCAACAAATAGCCAGTTATTCTGGAAGGCGTGGCCCAATACCAGACCGGAACTAATGACGTCAGAATCGCTGAAAGTGACGCCGGTAAAGCCGTAGCTTTCCAGCATCGGCACTAAAATGGCGGGCAGAAAGGTAATAAACAGGCCGTGAATGACGCCGCCAATCATCGCTCCGCGCCGGCCGCCCAGCGCGTTGCCAAACACGCCTGCCGTACCGCCGGCAAAGAAGTTGGTTAACAGGCCGGGCAGGATCATCGCCAGACCAAACATCGGGAATACCAGCATGCCGATAATGGAACCGACGGTCGTTGCCAGGAAGCCGACAATCACCGCATTGGGCGCATAGGGGAACAGTACCGGGCAATCCAGCGCGGGTTTTGCGTCCGGGACAATGCGCATGGCGATGCCGCGGAATGCCGGCACCAGCTCGTTAAGCAATAAGCGCACGCCGCTATAGAGAACGAATACCCCCGCCACAAACTGAATAGACTGCATAAAGGCGTACATCAGGTAGTTAATACCACCGGAGAACTGAGCGATATATTCCGGGCCTGCGGCAAGCGCGGGAATGAGGTACATCGGCACCATTACCACCGCCATCGCAAGGTAGGTATCCTGGAGGAACTTAAAGTTATCAGGTAGCTCAAGATCTTCGGTTGAGCGGGAACCTTTCCCGACCACTTTAGCCACCGCCGCCTGCACCAGATAGCCGATGGTGCAGAAGTGCCCCAGCGCCACATCATCGGAACCGGTAATACGTCTGACCACCGGCTGCGCAAGAGCGGGCATCAATACCGCCATTACGCCGCCGAAAATACCGCCGGTTAAAATCAGCGACAGTCCGGTCAGCCCGGCTTTATAGCCTATTACCGCGCCGATGGTCGCCATCCACAGCAGAGCCTGGCCGGTCAGGAAGATATATTTGAGCGGCGTCAGGCGGGCGATAATAATGTTAACGGCAAAAATGACCATCAGGGTCAGCGCCACTTCGGAACCTAATTCACGATTGGCTAACCCGGCGATGGCGGCAACATCAGTAATGTAGCCTTTCATGCCGAATCCCTGGGTGAAGATATCGTTAAGGAACGTTAGCGTGGCGACAATAATGTTGATTCCGGCCATCATTATTAAGAAACCGAGCAGCGTTTTAAAGGTTCCCTCCGCCGTTTTGCCCGCTGATTTTTTTTGTAAAATCAGGCCCAGCATCGCAATAAATGCAATTAATATCGAAGCCTGGCCGAGCAAATCTTTGACGATAAACTCTACAAAGCTATTCATAATCTGCCACCTTCAGGTTACGCTCTTTTAAGAATGCGACGATTTTGGCTTCAACCTCATCTTTGTCCGTCAGTTTATGCAGTACCACCACACGTTTAATTTCCTCCTCACTGGCATCTGCGGTTAATATATCGGCAAAGGTTTTTTGCGTCAGAATCATGTCTGATTTAAACGCCCCGGCTTCGGAAATTGTGGTATGTTCAATTTGCGCCGGAATTTCCAGTTTCTTTAAAACCGCCTTCGCCGTCATTTCGATGGCAAAGCTAGAACCGAGGCCGCAGCCACATACGCAAAGAATTTTCAGCATGTAGGGTCTCCTCAAATAATATTGAGTTGTTTGGCAAGTTTATAATGGTGTCCTTCGGTATCGACCAGACGTTTTTTCATACTGACTAAATCAATCGGAATAGGTTTGTTACTGGAATTAATTATAATGGCTTTATTTTTCATGCCGGACTGAATGCAGCGAACCACTTCGCAGGCCATAATCGTCCCCTGATAGATTTCTTCGCAGGTCGGGTCGCCGCTGCGTAAACCGTAGCCCACGATGGTTTTGCGGATGCGTACGCCAATTTGCGGTTCGAGCTGCTTAATCATGGTATCAATGGCCCCCTGAAAACCGGGAGAATACTCTCTGGTGTAGCCTTCAGAGCAGAGGATCACCACGCTATTTTGCTGTTTTAGCTTGTGCTTCACCCGCTCGGCCAGCGCTTCTAACGGCATCTGTGATTCCGGAATCAGGGCAATATCAGCATTAGATTTAATAGCGGATTGCAACGTTAACTCTCCACAATAGCCTCCTAATATTTCAACCATAAATACCCGACCCGGTAATGCTCTTCCGGTATTTCTTAAGCGGGAAACTTCTTTAATAATCTGCTCGCAGGCCGTAGAAAAACCAATCGTATAATCGCTGCCGTATACATCATTATCGATAGTCATCCCGACGCCAAAGCAGTTAATATCAAATTCACTCAGCGTATTGAGAAACTGCAGGCTGCCGTCGCCGCCGGCCATAATCAGCACATCGATACGCAATGATTTAATTTTTTTAGCTATGGTTTCATATTCACTGCGCAACAGCTTGCGGCTGGTCCGACCGGATGTGATGATCGGAATAGACGTTATGGAGAAATCAACCAGATCGCGCCACGCAACTTCGTGATGATTTTTATCCAATAACCCGGGTATGCCCCCGTTAAAAACGGTGATATCGGCGCTCGCCAGTCTGGCAATCTGAAATATAAAGTTATTAATTCCAGAAACATCGCCACCGCTAATAACAATGCCAATTTTCATTGTCTGCCCCCGCCGTTTTTCCTGCCAACATTTTTCCCCGACTTCAAGGCTGTTATTTGCAATAGAGATCACAATATGTCGATAAATTTAGTCACACCTAATATTGACACCGGGTTTATTATCATGTTTTTTGTGATCAATCTCTCCTTTATAAAAGGCGATCGCCTTAACAATTATTTTTTTATTTTCTTTAAGATCATTAAGTTGCCTGAATGAGCCGTTCTGCGGCCAGCTTGACGGTTTCGACCAATAAACCCGGCGGTAATGAAAAGGCGGAAATGTGATAAATAGCGCATTTTTTTGCGTCGGGAGGGTTCACAGCTCTTAATCTCGCGGTTCAGGCTGTCACGCTCGCGATGGAGAGACCAGATGTTATCCCCTGTAAAATCTGTGGCGATCTTCATCACACTTCAATCAAAACACAGTTTCATTTTTATCTAATGCCGTAGAAAGTACTCAGTGTCTAATAAAAACAGTAGTGTCTAGTGTCTAAATAAAATCGACGCTATTTTCTACTCTACGCGGGGCATTGAGAGATGGCGCTGTCGGCAAAAGAAAAATTATTCCAGAAAATAGTCACCCATTACGCGCAGAAAGCCGCAGGATTCACGGCTCAGGACTGTGCGGATTTTATGCAGGTTAATCGCAGCGTCATTAGTCATTATCTCAATAGACTGTGCGATGACGGTCATCTGCGCAAAGAAAACACCCGTCCGGTACGCTTCTATGTACAGCAAAAAGGCGGGGAAACTACTCAGGCGTCTCGCATAGTGTCGAAAAAACATGACGCCTTTCTGCCGCTGATTGGTGCCCACGGGAGCCTGGCGGAAGCCGTCGCGCTGTGCCGCTCTGCGGTGGACTATCCGGACGGCTTACCTATCCTCTTGTCCGGAGAAAGCGGCGTCGGTA
This sequence comes from Klebsiella sp. K5-306, assembly GCF_051835185.1. Taxonomy (NCBI): domain Bacteria; kingdom Pseudomonadati; phylum Pseudomonadota; class Gammaproteobacteria; order Enterobacterales; family Enterobacteriaceae; genus Klebsiella; species Klebsiella sp. K5-306. The sequence goes on along the minus strand of NZ_JAIFJY010000018.1, from coordinate 36,373 downwards.
AAAGCCATCTGGCGACGCTGATCTATCAATATGCTATTGAGCGCGGGGCTATCGCGGCGGACAAACCCTTCGTCGAGCTTAACTGCGCGGATTACGCTAACAACCCGGAGCTGCTTTCGGCGACACTTTTCGGCTATACCCGCGGCGCCTTCACCGGAGCTGACCGCGAGAAACGCGGCGCCTTTGATGATGCCGATGGCGGATTTCTGTTTCTTGATGAAGTGCATCGCCTCTCGGCAGAGAATCAGGAAAAGCTGTTTCTGTTTATGGACAAGGGGTATTTCTACCGTCTTGGCGATAATCGCACGCGCCACCCTGCATCGCTGCGGTTCATCTTCGCCACCACGGAAAATATCGACACCGTACTGCTCAATACCTTTCGCCGGCGTATCCCGGTGCGCGTCACGCTACCCAACTATATTTCACGCCCGCTTACCGAACGCGTCGCTCAGGTTAGCCATTTTTTGCATCAGGAAGCGCTCAGCCTGCGGCGCAGTATCCATCTCGATAACCAACTGATGCATCAGCTGGTAACCTCCCCGGTACGCGGCAATATCGGCGAGTTAAAAAACCAGATCAAAGTAATGTGCGCCAGCGCCTGGAGCGATAGTCGCGAGGCCGACGCCATCACGCTACGCGGCCCCATATCCGGCGGTGAGATAATTAGCATTAACGCTAACCCACATGATGATGCGCTGAATATTAGCCATCTACTGCCAAAAGCAATGCGCGACGACGTTATTTTTCGCGACTTTTGCCATAGCGGTAACGTGCTGTTGCTGAATCGCAAAATGGAACAGCGGCTGACGACGTTCGGCGGCGCAGTTGCCGCCGAGTCGCTGTACAGCGGCTATATCTGGCAGAACACCGTTCATGCTCTGAAGGAGCTGGAGAACTTGACCGGCGTCTCCTGTAGCCTGGAGATCCGCAAGGCGGTCTGGCTCTGTCTAAGCTATGCGCTCCATGCTCCGGAAGAGGCGGTCGACCCAGGCGAACTGCAAACGATTTCCGATTATGTTTCCGGAAAGGCGCGCCTGCTGGCCGAGGAGTGCCTGGCTTTACTTAGCAAACATGTCACCCGGCAGCCGCTGCCCCTGCTGCTCCCGCTGCTAAGCTGCGCATTTCACACCCTCGCCGGTGAAGACGATCCGATTCAGGGCATTATCGTTTCCCACGGCCGCGCCACCGCGTCGAGCATTGCCGGGATCGCCAACCAGCTGACCGGCGGCTATTACTTTAAAGCCTTCGACATGGCGAACGCGACCTCTACCCGAGAGATCATCGACCTGCTGATTGCTCACGTTTCGCGCCTCAGGCAAGGAGCCGGGCTGATTATCCTGGTGGACATGGGGTCGCTGAAAGAGATCTATGAAGAGATAAAGCTCCATCTGCATGGCGAACTCCTGGTTATCAATAACGTCAGCACGGCCATGGCGCTGGATATTGCGGGTAAAATTCAGGATAAGCTGTCGATGGAGGCGATTATTGAAAGTGCTAAAGGTGCGTACGAGGTGGAAACGCGCTACTACGCGGGCGTGTTACCGGGCAATAAAATTATTATCTCCTGTATCTCCGGCGAAGGGATCTCCCGCAAGCTAAAAGATATTGTCCAGCGCTTCCTGGCCCAGGAGGAGATCGACATTATTACGATGGAGTATGACGATCTGAAATGGAAAATCGCCCATGCTGACCCGGCGCTAAACGGTACGCGGCTAATCATCACCACGACCGATCTGGAAGCAGGCTATATTCCTCTGCTTAGCGTGGAACAGCTGATTAAAGAAAAGACGCTGGTGTTAAAACGCGACTACTTCAACGGGCTGTTGATGGAAGGCGGTCTGGAGCCCATGATTGATGAAGTGGTTAAACTGTTTACCGTCGAAGGCGTCGCCAGCCGCCTTAACTTCCTCAATCCGGTAGTGATTATTGATGAAGTCGAAGCGGTCATTAAGCAGTATGAATCCTTCTACAAAATCCATTTTGAAAGCTATCTGCGCATCAACCTGTTCATGCACATCGCGCTGATGATCGAACGGGTCATGGTCAACAATGGGGTCCGCCATCGCGAAGAGGCGGAGTTAACGCTGGAACAGCAGGCGTTTGTCGCCGTCCATGACACCTTTTTTCAGGCTCTGAACCGCAAATACAATATCACCCTGCCGCTTACCGAAGTGCTGATGATTTATGAAATTATGGAACCGTGGATTGCCTTTGATCCCGGCCATTAATCCCCCGCCGCCAGCTTCGGCTGGCAAATCTGTCGACACTGCATAAGCTGCCTATTCAACACTGCAAAGAGCGTCCAAAAAAATATTTTTATCCTTTAAAATCATATAAATAAAAACATGGCACGCTGATTGCTAATTCTTTCTCAGACACCTGTAAAGATTAAGGAATACGCAATGCGAGAGATGTACATCGCAACTCACGGCCGCTACGCAGAAGGGATAGTGTCGGCATTAAATCTGCTGATTGGCGACGACCATGGCGTCACGCCCGTTTGCGCCTACTGCGGCGAAATTGGCTCAACCGCAGAGTTAGCAGCCCGTTTTGATGTTATAGCCCAACAGGCTGCCGGTCGCGGCAATGAGCTGGTGCTGTTTACCGATATGCCGGGCGGCAGTGTCAACAATACCGCTGTACAGATGATGGTTAAATATCCCCACGCTCACGTGATCAGCGGCGCTAACCTGATTATGCTGATGGAGTTTTGTATGTCGGAGCACGCTGATACCGCCCAGCGCCTCCAGGACGCATTTGCCGCCGCCAGCGGAGCAATGCAGTACATGAACCAGCTGCCGGAAATCATCACTGCGCGCCAGACGAAACAGCCTCACTCCCAGGATGATATTGACGATTTTTTTGCCGGGGAGGGAAAGCTATGACTATCGCACTCGAAGCGCTTGATACTCGCTACTTCTCACCGCAGCCAGGGCTGGACCGCGCCTGGCTTGACGGCGCCATCGGCGACGTTCTGATCCGCCTCGATGCTATACTGCCGCGCTTTACGGCGACCTTTCCCTCCGCCAGTGCGACACGGGGCCGTTATGAAAGCGTGGAGAAAGTCGACTGGACCGAGGGATTCTGGACCGGCATGCTGTGGCTCGCCTGGGAGGTCACCGGCGATGATAAATATCGGGCGGTGGCGGAAAGCCTGCTCGATAGCTTTGAAGAACGTCTCGATAAGCAGATTAAAGTGGATACCCACGATCTGGGCTTTCTCTATCTCCTCTCCTGCGTTAACGCCTGGAAGCTCACCGGCAACCTGCGCGCTCGCGAACTCGCCCTGCGCGCGGCCGAGCTGCTCTATCGCCGCTTTAACGCCACGGCGGGCGTCATTCAGGCCTGGGGAGATTTAAACGACCCGGCACGCCAGGGGCGAATGATCATCGACTGCAATCTTAATGTTCCGCTGCTGTTTTGGGCCGCCAACGAAACCGGAAATCAACAATGGCGCGAAGCCGCCTGCCGTCATCTGGCACAGGCCGCACGCTATCTGGTACGTGATGATGCTTCTACTTTTCATACGTTCTATATGGATATTCATAATGGTAAGCCGCTACGCGGGGATACCCACCAGGGATTCAGCGATAGCTCTTGCTGGTCGCGCGGCCAGGCGTGGGGAATTTATGGTTTTGCGCTGGGATACACCCACACCGGCGATGCCTGGCAGCCCGAGCTCTCTCGCCGCCTGGCGCACTATTTTCTTAACCGCCTGCCGGAAGATTTTGTCTGCTACTGGGATCTGATTTTCACCGCCAGGGATAACCAGTATCGGGACACTTCCGCAGCGGCGATAGCCGCCTGCGGTCTGGCGGAACTACTGAAGCTGTTACCGCTCACCGACCCGCTGCGCCCGGCCTACAGCAATGCTATCGAACTGATGATGCGCAGTTTACACGAGCGCTACCTTGCCCACACGCAGGACGGCCTGCTGCGCGAAGGCGTTTATAACTTTGGCCGCAATATGGGCATTAACGAACCAAACCTCTGGGGCGATTACTTCTATTTCGAAGCCCTGGTTCGCCTTTCCCGCGTCTGGACACCCTACTTTTGCTAACTGGAGCTACACCATGATTTCTTTAGTACGTATTGACGATCGTCTAATCCACGGACAGGTTGCCGTGGTCTGGACCAAGCATCTGGGCGTGAACCGCATTCTGGTCGCCAATGACCAGATCGTGAATAACGAAGTGCAAAAAATGTCGCTGCGCATGGCGGCTCCTGATACCGCAAAATGCGCCATCATGGCGGTAAAGGATGCAGGGGATGTGCTTAACGACCCGCGTTCGGACGCAATGAAAATTATGGTGATCGTCAACAACGCCGCCGACGCCCGTCGACTCGTCGAACAGGTTCCGGGAATAAAAACGTTAAATGTCGCTAACTTTGGGCGCATCACCGACAATCTGGCGGCGAAAAAGCGCATCAGCGATACCGTCTACGTGACGCCGGAAGATGTGGCGGATTTCCACGCCATCGCCAACCGCGGCATTGCCGTTGAATATCAGGTCCTGCCTTCTCATCCGGTAAAAAACCTGATTGAGATGCTGGGCAACGCCGCCAGCTAAGCGAGGTCGCTATGTTAACGTCTGCACTCCTTGTCGCGCTGGTGATGTATATCGCCAAGTTCGCGGATCACACCCTGGGACAACCGCTCATCGAAAGGCCGCTGATCTGCGGCGCGATGGTAGGACTGGTGCTGGGGGATTTTCAACAGGGCATTATTATCGGCGCCACGCTGGAACTCATTTTTCTGGGCACTATCACTATCGGCGGCTCCGTTCCCGCAGATCTGGCTGTGGGTTCAGTCCTGGCGACGGCCTTTACCATTCTTACTCACGCGGAACCAGCGGTGGCCGTCGCGCTGGCGCTGCCCATCAGCCTGCTGGCGGTTTTCGTCTATCAGGTACTAAAGCTGGTTTATACCGGACTGGTTGAAAAATATGACGCCTTACTGGAAGAAGGCCGCGACCGTGCGGCGCTGGGTATCACTTTCGGCATGACCCTGTTTTACGGCGTGCCGTTTGCGGTACTGGCGTTCTTCGGCATTCTGTTTGGCACCGACGTCATTCGCAGTCTGGTCGAAAGTATCCCGGATACGGTGATGCGTGGAATGACTGCCGTTGGCGGCATTCTCCCGGCGCTGGGCTTCGCAATTTTGCTCAAAGCATTATGGAACAAGAATATCGCCGCCTTCTTCTTTATCGGTTTTGCGATGGCGGCCTATCTGCAGCTACCGATTATGGGCATTGCCATTATCGCGGCCTCGGTAGCGGTCTATCTGTGCTTTAACGAATTTAATCAGCTTAAAGCCAATAAACAGGCGGCAACCGCTGCCCCAGCGTCAGTTGATGATAAGGATGGGTTTTTCAATGACTGATATCCAACACAGCGCGCTCAGCGCACAAAATGACAGCAAAGGCGAAAAAAAGATGTTCCGTCAGCTGTTCTTCCGCCAGTTCCAGCTGCTGGGCTCCATGAACTTTACCCGCATGGAGGGGCTGAGCTACGGCTGGATCCTTGCGCCGCTGCTGAAAAAAATCTATACCGGCAATCCACACGGCTATATTGAGTCGTTAAAACGTAACAGCCAGTTTTTTAATACCAACCAGCATCTGGCTCCTTTTATTATGGGCCTGACGCTGTCGATGGAGAAAGAGAACGCAGCCAATCCGAACTTTGATACTTCCAGTATTAACGGCATCAAAGTGGCGCTGATGGGACCCTTCGCTGGCGTCGGGGATTCCTTCTTTTATGGCGTACTGCGTATTATCGCCACCGGGATTGCCATCGGTCTGGCATCGCAAGGGAATCCGTTGGGACCGCTGCTGTTCCTGCTGATTTACAATATTCCCAGCTATCTGCTGCGCTATTACGGCGGCGTCATGGGCTACCGTTTAGGCTCTAAATATATCGCCGAAGCGACGCAGTCAGGGTTGCTGAGCTGTATAACGAAAGCCTCATCAATTATGGGTTTGATGATGGTGGGAGCGATGAGCGCCAGCATGGTGAAGTTTACCACCACCTTTAAAACCACCATCGCCGGCCAACCCTTTGTACTGCAAGAGATCCTCGACAAAATTTGCGTCGGATTGATTCCTCTGCTTTTAGTTCTGGGCTGCCTGAAGCTTCTGAATAAAAAAGTTAGCCCCAATAAAGTATTAATTATGCTGATTGTCTTCGGTTTTGCCGCTGCGGGTATTGGCATAATTTAACGCATCCCCTGGCTCCCTTTAATAAAAGGGAGCCGTCTTATTACTCGTGATGAGTATCGACGCAAATAAAAAATCAGTCAGTGTCGAATTAAGGCTCAACACATAAAAACAACTTCATGTATTTTAAGAACTTTATATTCTGGCACAGCAATTGCTATTTAATAAGTGTCTTTTATTTCTCTCCAGAAATTATGGCACTTATTAAATCCTACAGGAATAAAAATGAAAAAATCACGCACGCTTTGTATCGCCATACCGCTGTCCTGCTTTACGCTAAATGCAATTGCCGCAGCAACCTGGGTTGATAATCGCTACGCTCACACGACGGCCTCTGAGAAAAACCAGTATAAAATTGGCCTGGGTCATATATTTGATAATGGCGCAGGCGTTCTGGCTTCCGCAATGTACGACCTCGGGCAAGACTTTAATCAAATGAAAAGCTCATTTCAGGAGTTTGAAGGCTGGTATCCGCTACCGCTTAATGAAAAATGGACGCTGACCCCTGGCGGATTAACCGATATTGATAATAAAGGAACAAAACTGGCTCCTTATATCAGTCTCGACTATAAAATCAGTAAAACATTGAGTTTCAGCAGCCGCTATCGCTATAACCATATGACCCATAAAGATCGCGATTATAATGGCTATATGGATTATAACGACAGCCATCAGCTCGACCTGTTCCTTAATTACCAGGCGACCGAAAAACTGTGGCTCCAGCTCAACCCTGAGTTCTTCGTCAACGCTAACGACTTCAATGCCTCTAACGGGCAGAAAACCCACTGGGAGCCAAGCATTGTGGCGCGCTACCGCGTCGATAAACACTGGCTTCCCTATGCAGAAGTGGCCTGGCTCGATCAGGATCAGAATCACGACGATCAGGTACGATTCCGCCTCGGCATTCGCTATTACTTCGATTAAAGGATGCAAGGGCAACAGCTATTGTGCCCGCATTTCTGCCGGGCGGCGCCTGACGCACCGCCCGGCCAATGATAAGCACAATCTCCATAGCTGATGCACATCCGCAGGCCACAAAAAGACAAAAAAAGCGCCCCCTGGGCGCTCTTTCGACAGTAGCTTTAAGCTTATTTATTCAGTTCAGCGGTCATGTGCACGCGGTTACCGGTAAACGCTTCGGTAATTTTGTAAGACGACGCGCCTGCGGCCTGGGCCTGAGCGGCGATTTTCGCTTCCGCACCGTCCATCGTTGCTGCGGTAGCGGTGACCGTTGCCGCAGCAAAAGAACCAAAAGAAGCGGCCAGAGCGATAACAGCGACAAAAGTTTTGATGCTTTTCATGAGATAAACCCTTTACGTTAGTTGTTTTAATAAGGCGACGTGCCTTGATGTGATAAATAGTAGCCCTCACATCGTCAAACAAAAAGCGGAAGGATTTGCTGTTATCATTCAAAAAAATTGACTTAATTTTAACCTGCAATTAACCGCTGCGGATGCGTGTACACGGTTGCCCTACCCAGCTTGCAGAAGCCCACCAGCGTCAGGTTACAGCGCTCAGCAACTTCAACCGCCAGCGTGGTCGCGGCAGAGACCGCAAAAAGAATTTCCACCCCGCACATCGCCGCCTTCTGCACCATTTCATAGCTGGCGCGGCTGGAGACGAGCGCCGCACCGTTTTGCCAGGCGCCATCATCTTCCGCGCGGTGTCCGAGGAGTTTGTCCAGCGCCACGTGGCGGCCAACGTCTTCGTGGCCGCCCGCGAGCTCGCCGGAAAGCGTTACCCAAGCCGCCGCGTGCGTGCAGCCGGTAAGGCAGCCTATCGGCTGAAAATCCCGCAGATGCGCCAGCGCGCGATCGAGGTTCGCCAGATCGAACGTCTGGGTAAAAGGCAGAGGCTGCACGGGCTTACCGATATCGTTGAGTTGTTCCACGCCGCATACGCCACAGCCGGTGCGGCCGGCTAGCGCGCGACGGCGCTCTTTCAATCCCATAAATCGGCGGCTGGAGAGCTCAATTTGCACTTCCAGGCCGTTACAGGCCTGAACGACGTCGATGCCATAAATCTCGCGCCGGTTCTCTATAATCCCTTCGGATAAGGAAAAGCCGACGGCGAACTGCGCCAGGTCTTTCGGCGTCGCCATCATCACCACGTGCGAGATGCCGTTATAAACCAGCGCAACGGGTACCTCTTCAGCTAACTCGTCTGGCTGAGGATGTTGCAAATTTGGGCGCTTCCAGAGCGATACCTGGCGATAACCTGTGATATCGGTCACATTTTCGATTTGTTCAAGAGGCTTCTTGTTCACTTTGTCTTAACCGTATTGGAACAGGCATACACACAATGTGGTATTCTGTTTATATCCCTCCGGGAACGAGGGAAATTACCCCCAATTCTGAACCTTTGCGGCCCTTACCGCAAAGCAAATAACTATACGTGACAATGTCGAAACAAGGAGCGAACCATGCAGGTCAGCAGAAGGCAGTTCTTTAAGATCTGCGCTGGCGGTATGGCAGGAACCACGGCAGCGGCGCTGGGCTTTGCGCCCGGTTTAGCGCTAGCGGAAACACGGCAGTACAAGCTGCTGCGCACCCGCGAAACCCGTAACACCTGCACTTACTGTTCCGTTGGCTGTGGGCTGTTAATGTACAGCCTCGGCGACGGCGCAAAAAATGCCAAAGCGTCTATCTTCCATATCGAAGGTGATCCGGACCATCCGGTCAACCGTGGTGCGCTCTGCCCTAAAGGGGCCGGTCTGGTAGACTTTATCCACTCCGAAAGTCGCCTGAAATTTCCAGAATATCGCGCGCCAGGCTCTGATAAATGGCAGCAAATCAGCTGGGATGAAGCATTCGACCGTATCGCTAAGCTGATGAAAGAAGACCGCGACGCCAACTTTGTCGCGCAGAATAGCGAAGGCACCACCGTCAACCGCTGGCTGACCACCGGTATGCTGTGCGCCTCCGCCTCCAGTAACGAAACCGGTTATTTAACCCAGAAATTTACCCGCGCGCTCGGTATGCTCGCGGTCGACAACCAGGCGCGCGTCTGACACGGACCAACGGTAGCAAGTCTTGCTCCAACATTTGGTCGCGGTGCGATGACCAACCACTGGGTCGACATAAAGAACGCCAATCTTATCGTGGTGATGGGCGGCAACGCCGCTGAAGCTCACCCGGTTGGGTTCCGCTGGGCGATGGAAGCCAAGATCCACAATGGCGCGAAGCTGATTGTGATCGATCCGCGCTTTACGCGTACCGCGTCGGTGGCTGATTTCTATACCCCAATTCGTTCCGGTACTGACATTACCTTCCTGTCAGGCGTCATCCTGTACCTGTTGAACAATGAAAAGATTAACCGTGAATATACCGAAGCCTATACCAACGCCAGCCTGATCGTGCGTGAAGATTATAGCTTTGAAGACGGTTTATTCAGCGGCTATGACGCCGAAGCCCGCAAGTACGACAAAACGTCCTGGAACTATGAGCTGGATGAAAACGGCTTTGCTAAACGCGATACCACGCTGCAGCATCCGCGCTGCGTCTGGAATTTGCTGAAGCAGCACGTTTCCCGCTATACGCCAGAAGTTGTCGAAAATATCTGCGGGACGCCAAAAGCGGACTTCCTGAAAGTCTGCGAGTACATTGCGGAAACCAGCGCTCCTGATAAAACCGCGTCTTTCCTGTACGCACTGGGCTGGACGCAGCACTCCATCGGCGCGCAGAACATTCGCACCATGGCGATGATCCAGCTGCTGCTCGGTAATATGGGCATGGCGGGCGGCGGCGTAAACGCCCTGCGCGGCCACTCCAATATTCAGGGTCTCACCGACTTAGGATTGCTGTCGCAGAGCCTGCCTGGCTATATGACGCTGCCGAGCGAGAAACAGACTGACCTGCAAACCTACCTCGCCGCCAATACGCCGAAACCGCTGTTGAAGGATCAGGTGAACTACTGGGGTAACTACCCGAAATTCTTCGTCTCGATGATGAAGGCCTTCTTTGGCGATAAAGCAACGGCGGAAAACAGCTGGGGCTTTGACTGGCTGCCGAAGTGGGACAAGGGCTACGACGTCCTGCAATACTTCGAGATGATGAATCAGGGTAAAGTGAATGGCTATATCTGCCAGGGCTTTAACCCGGTAGCCTCGTTCCCGAACAAAAACAAGGTTGTTGCGTCGCTGTCGAAACTGAAGTTCCTGGTGACCATCGATCCGCTCAACACCGAAACCTCCACTTTCTGGCAAAACCACGGGGAGTCGAACGACGTCGATCCGGCGAAAATCCAGACCGAAGTGTTCCGCCTGCCGTCCACCTGCTTCGCCGAAGAGAACGGTTCCATCGTTAACTCCGGCCGCTGGCTGCAGTGGCACTGGAAAGGCGCTGACGCCCCGGGGATTGCGGCCACCGACGGTGAAATCCTCGCCGGTATCTTCTTACGCCTGCGCAAGATGTACGCCGAACAGGGCGGACCGGCGCCGGAACCGGTGCTGAACATGACGTGGAACTACGCCACGCCGCATGAACCGGCATCGGAAGAAGTGGCGATGGAGAGCAACGGCAAGGCGCTGGCTGACATCACCGACCCGGCAACCGGTGCTGTGATCGTCAAGAAAGGCCAGCAGCTCAGTTCGTTTGCGCAGCTGCGTGACGACGGCACGACCTCCAGCGGCTGCTGGATCTTCGCCGGCAGCTGGACGCCTGACGGCAACCAGATGGCCCGTCGCGATAACGCCGATCCATCTGGCCTTGGCAATACCCTCGGCTGGGCATGGGCGTGGCCGCTTAACCGCCGTATCCTGTATAACCGCGCCTCCGCTGACCCGCAGGGTAAACCGTGGGATCCGAAGCGTCAGCTCCTGAAATGGGACGGCGCGAAGTGGGGCGGCGTGGATATTCCAGACTACAGCGCCGCGGCGCCGGACAGCGATGTCGGGCCGTTTATCATGCAGCCGGAAGGGATGGGACGTCTGTTCGCTATCGATAAGATGGCGGAGGGGCCGTTCCCGGAACACTACGAGCCGTTTGAAACGCCGCTGGGCACTAACCCGCTGCACCCGAATGTCGTCTCTAACCCGGCCGCTCGCGTCTTTAAAGGCGACCTTGAGCAGATGGGCAAAGCGGAAAAATTCCCTTACGTCGGTACCACTTACCGTCTGACCGAGCACTTCCACTACTGGACCAAGCACGCGCTTCTCAACGCCATCGCGCAGCCGGAGCAGTTTGTGGAGATCGGCGAGAAGCTAGCGAACAAGCTCGGCATCGCCCATGGCGATACCGTGAAGGTCTCCTCTAACCGCGGCTATATTAAAGCCAAGGCGGTGGTGACCAAGCGTATTCGCACGCTGAAAGCGGACGGCAAGGATATCGATACTATCGGTATTCCGATTCACTGGGGCTACGAAGGCGTGGCGAAGAAAGGGTTTATCGCCAATACCCTGACGCCGTTTGTCGGGGATGCGAACACGCAGACGCCGGAGTTCAAGGCTTTCCTCGTGAACGTGGAAAAGGCGTAACGGAGACGAATTATGGCTTATCAATCGCAAGACATTATCCGTCGTTCCGCGACTAACGGCTTCACCCCCGCGCCGCACGCGCGGGACCATCAGGAAGAGGTGGCGAAGCTTATCGACGTCACGACCTGTATCGGCTGTAAAGCCTGTCAGGTGGCCTGCTCCGAGTGGAACGACATTCGTGATGAAGTGGGTCATAACGTCGGGGTGTACGATAACCCCGCCGATCTGACCGCCAAATCCTGGACCGTGATGCGCTTCTCGGAAGTGGAGCAGAACGACAAACTGGAGTGGCTCATCCGTAAGGATGGCTGTATGCACTGCGCCGATCCGGGCTGCCTGAAGGCCTGCCCGGCGGAAGGGGCAATCATTCAGTATGCCAACGGCATCGTCGACTTCCAGTCTGAGCAGTGCATCGGCTGCGGCTACTGCATTGCTGGCTGCCCGTTCAACGTGCCGCGTCTGAATCCGGAAGACAACCGCGTCTATAAATGTACGCTGTGCGTGGACCGCGTTAACGTTGGCCAGGAACCGGCCTGCGTGAAAACCTGCCCGACCGGTGCTATCCACTTTGGCTCCAAAGAGGATATGAAAACGCTGGCAGGCGAGCGCGTCGCCGAGCTGAAAACCCGCGGTTATGACAACGCAGGTCTGTACGATCCGGCAGGCGTTGGCGGCACGCACGTGATGTACGTGCTGCACCACGCCGACAAGCCGAATCTCTATCACGGCCTGCCGGAAAATCCGGAAATCAGCGCTACCGTGAAGTTCTGGAAAGGGATCTGGAAACCGCTGGCCGCGGTCGGATTTGCGGCCACCTTCGCCGCCAGCATCTTCCACTACGTCGGCGTCGGTCCGAACCGCGCGGAAGAGGAAGAGGACAATCTGGATGAAGAGAAAGACGAGGTGCGCAAATGAAAAGACGTGACACCATCGTGCGCTACACCGCGCCGGAGCGAATCAACCATTGGGTCACCGCCTTCTGTTTCGTGCTGGCGGCGGTGAGCGGGCTGGGCTTTTTCTTCCCGTCCTTCAACTGGCTGATGCAAATCATGGGCACACCGCAGCTGGCGCGCATTCTGCACCCGTTTGTGGGCGTGATCATGTTTGCCTCGTTCATCATCATGTTCTTCCGCTACTGGCACCACAACCTGATCAACCGGGACGATATTTTCTGGGCGAAGAATATTCGCAAGATTGTCGTCAACGAGGAAGTGGGCGATACCGGACGCTATAACTTCGGCCAGAAATGCGTGTTCTGGGCGGCGATTATCTTGCTGGTGCTGCTGCTGGTCAGCGGGGTGATTATCTGGCGTCCGTACTTTGCGCCGGCGTTCTCCATCCCGGTTATCCGCTTCGCGCTGATGCTGCACTCCTTCTCTGCGGTGGCGCTGATTGTGGTGATCATGGTGCATATTTACGCCGCGCTGTGGGTGAAGGGCACGATAACCGCGATGGTGGAAGGCTGGGTCACGAAGACCTGGGCGAAGAAGCATCATCCGCGCTGGTATCGTGAAGTCCGCGAAAAGCAGGATAAGCGCCAGTCGTAAGCGTGCGCTTTGCTGGTCTTATAAATGGCGTCGTATATCGACGCCATTTTTTTGCGGATACCGTTCGCTTTTGCCGCCTCCAGCCATCATGCACCGCAGGCGGGATTGGCACTGTAAACTCATGGGGCAGGATGGCTAATCCTAACGGCGCATAGTCTGGGGTATCGATATCAGGTATCGTAGCGCACACATTGCGATGTCATGGGTATATCCCGTATGCCGATTACGGTTATCATTAATGACATCACCAGAGCGGGCGCATGATGCCCGCCAAATCACAGAGCGGACGCGACCATCGCCGAATCTGCTGAAACCAGGAAGTGACTGAATGAGCATTCGTATCATCCCGCAAGATGAGCTGGAAAAGAGCGAGAAACGCGCGACGGATATGATTCCACCGTTGTTGTTTCCTCGACTCAAAAATTTATATAACCGTCGTGCCGAGCGCCTGCGCGAACTGGCTGAAAATAATCCGCTGGGGGATTATCTGCGCTTTGCTGCGCTTATCGCCCACGCGCAGGAAGTGGTGCTGTACGATCATCCCCTGCAGATGGATCTCACCGCACGCATTAAAGAAGCGAACGATCAGGGCAAACCGCCGCTCGATATTCACGTTTTACCGCGCGACAAGCACTGGCACAAGCTACTGCATTCGCTGATTGCCGAACTGAAGCCAGAGATGAGCGGCCCGGCGCTGGCGGTTATCGAGAATCTGGAAAAAGCGTCAGAGCAAGAGCTGGAACTGATGGCAAGCGCGCTATTTGTCTCCGATTTTGCCTCCGTTAGCAGCGATAAAGCACCGTTTATTTGGGCCGCGCTATCGCTCTATTGGGCGCAGATGGCCAGCCTGATACCCGGTAAAGCTCGCGCCGAATACGGTGAGCAGCGTCAATTCTGCCCGGTTTGCGGCTCGATGCCGGTCTCCAGCATAGTGCAAATTGGCACCACTCAGGGCCTGCGCTATTTGCACTGCAACCTGTGTGAAACCGAGTGGCACGTGGTGCGCGTGAAATGCAGCAACTGCGAACAGACGCGCGATCTGCACTACTGGTCTTTAGACAACGAGCAGGCGGCCATTAAAGCCGAAAGCTGCGGCGACTGTGGTACCTACCTGAAGATTCTTTATCAGGAAAAGGATCCCAAAGTAGAAGCCGTGGCCGACGACCTCGCCTCACTGGTGCTGGACGCACGGATGGAACAAGAGGGCTTTGCCCGCAGCTCCATCAACCCGTTCCTGTTCCCGGGAGAGGGGGAGTAACGGCGGGCAGCATGTCGGGCAGCCTCTTCTGCTGCCCGACTTACAAATGATAAGGCGTAATCACTCCCGGTATGCCGGCAAAACTTTTGCTTTGCGCGTGACCAGTTCATAACGATCTATTTGCGCTGTTGCCAGTACGATGGCATCCGGCAGCTTTATCCCATACTACTCCCTGCGATTGCTGCTTCGTCCAGCAATGGGTTTCACTTTTGCGAGCCGCTTTCCAGAATCACTTCCCAACGAAAATCCCCGGTTTTCTTTTGCTCACAATCAGGCTATAAACCTGTATATCCAAACAGGTTAAGGGAATAAAAATGGCGCTTGAAAAGGGTATTGCAATACAGGTGCGGGAGTTTATCGAGGCGGGTCGACCCTCATCGCGCGATCAGAGTATTGATGACCGGAGACGCGGCTATATCGCCAGCACGGTACTGGCTGGGGAGCAAGAAAAGCGCGTTCAGGTAGAAGATATCGAGCTCGAAGGCATGACATTTCGCATTGTCTCCCCCCTCAACGCCTCAGGCGCTCTCCCTGCGGTCATCTATTTTCACGGCGGCTGCTTTATCAGCGGTAGTTTCGCCACGCATGACCATCAACTCCGTCAGTTGGCTTACCACAGCGGCTGCCGGGTTATCGCCGTGCAATACCGGCTGGCGCCGGAGCACGCTTTTCCCGCTGCCCATGACGATGCGGAAAAAGGCGCACTGATTATTCACCGCCACGCGCCGCAGTTAGGCATCGACGTTTCGCGTATTACGCTTGCGGGCGACAGCGCCGGGGGTCATCTGGCCTTGGTCACCGCTCTGCGGCTGAAAACCACCCGGGCATGGCAACCCGCGCAGCTTGTTTTGATTTACCCGATGCTGGATGCCACCGCCAGTATGAAGAGCTATATCGATAACGGTAAAGATTACATTATCACCGAAGACACTCTGCTCAGCGGCTATGAAATGTACCTTTCGTCGACGACACTCCACCACCCGGAAGCCAGCCCGCTATGGCGTAAAGACTTTAACGGCTTACCGCCGGTGCATATTCTGACGGCAGAATACGATCCTTTGCGTGATGAAGGCGAAGCGCTTTACCAGCGCCTGCTTGAACAGGGCGTAGAGTGCACCTGTCAGCGCTATCTCGGAGTGATTCACGGCTTCTTCCAGCTGGGCGGTATCAGCCCAGCGGCAGCCAGCGCGATGAGAGATATTGCCTGGCGGGTAAAATCGCCGGGCCAGTAGATAAGCGTAAAGGGAGGCTACTCCTCTTCGTTGCCACCCTCTTCATAAGAGCCGAACGGCTTCGCAGGAAGCACGATATAGATACCCTCAAAAACCGCGCCGAGCCGATCGTCACCGAATAGCTCAACCTGCAGCTGAACGCGCGCTTTGCGCCCACGCGCCAGGCGATCGAGATCGCCGCTTAATGAGCCGAGATCGGCAACAGCGCTGGGGCGTCCGCTAATGGGCTGACTGTAACGAATATGAGCATCTGCGAGAATAATTGTGCCGCCAAGATGCCGCTCGCGCAGCATCAGCCAGATAAGCCCCCAGCCGGTTAACGTTGCCTGCGAAAACAGGCTGCCGGCAAACAGCGTATGGTGGGGATTCTGGTTACCAGCTTCCGGCATAGTGGTGATAAACTTTTGCCCGGTATACTGCTGAATGCGCACGCCCATTTTTTCACTAAGAGGGATGTGCTGATACCAGGCCTGCTGCAGCTGAGCGCACCAGTCGCCGCGATGTAAAATATCGTCCAGCGAGGCTATTGGCTTAATCATCAAAAAATGACGAATCGGCGTGGTGGTCGGCGTCGTGATTTCACCCTGGTTCACAAACCCGAGCTTGGCAAAGAATTCTACCGCGTCTTCACGGGCGCTACAGGTCACGCGCTTAACGCCTTCCTGACGGGCGACGGACTCCAGCGTCATCGCCATCAGGGTTCCCAGCCCCTTATCCTGTACTGACGGATGTACGGCCATAAAACGGATCGAGGCTTCGTTTTCCGCGTTCACATACAGTCGCCCAACGGCAACCAGATTACCCTCTTCATCGACCACCATTTGATGGTGCGCCATCGCATCCCATGCATCGCGCTCGGACCCTTTCGGCTGATGCAGCGGCTTACGCAGCATCTCCCAGCGGAACTGATAGTAGCTCTCTAACTCTTCTTCTGTTTGCGGTACGCGAAGGTGATACATAGCTGTACTCTCTTTTGTTACCCGCAGCCTGCCCGGAAGCTGGCTCATACCTGCAACCAAAAGGTCACAGGACCATCATTCACCAGAGAAACCTGCATATCGGCAGCAAATCTCCCGGTCTGCGTATTCATTTTCTGCTGGCGGCAGCGCTCAACGAAATACTCGTACAGCGCTTCCGCTTTATCCGGTGCCGCGCCTTTAGAAAATCCAGGACGCATCCCGCGCTCGGTATCCGCTGCCAGCGTAAACTGTGAAACCACCAGCACGCTGCCGCCAGCCTGCTGCACATTAAGATTCATTTTGCCTTCAGCATCGCTAAAAATACGGTATCCCAGCACGCGTTCGCACAGGCGATTCGCCTTTTGCTCATCATCGTCTCTCTCGACGCCTAACAGCACCAGAAGCCCGGGACCGATTTCGCCCGTCACTTCATCCTCCACGGTAACGCTAGCTCGGGATACGCGTTGAATTAATGCAATCATGATTGTTCTGTTTCTTCTTTTTTCAGTTTGCGGTATTCACCGAGAGTGACAGTAATTTCAGCGCCAAGCAAGACGATACACCACGTCCAGTACACCCAGACGAACAAAATGGGTACCACGGCAAGCACGCCATAAATCAGCTGATAGGACGGGAACGCAGTGATATATAAAGCAAAAGCTTTCTTCCCCGCCTCAAAGAGCAGCGCCGCAACCAGGGAACCGATTATCGCATCGCGGTTACGGACCTCGGCCGTCGGCACAATGCTGTATAGCAGCCAGAATGCCACCCACGATAAAATGAGCGGAAAAATACGCAGCACATCGTCAATCACGCTATTCAGATCGCTGGCCCAGCGTAACGACAGGAGATAGGAGCTGATCGCAAGGCTGGCCCCCGCCAGCAGCGGCCCCAGCGTGAGGATCATCCAATAGACGGCAAAGGAGTAGGTTTTTGGCCGGGTTCGGGTGCTGCGCCAGATAGTATTCAATGCGCTATCAATGGAATACATCAGCAGCAGCGATGTCACAATCAGGCCGAAAGCGCCCACGGCGGTCATCCGACTGGAGTTGGCGACAAACTGCTCGATATAGCCCTGAATCACATCGCCGGTGGTCGGAATAAAATTGGCAAAAATAAAGTGTCGAATCTGGATACTGACATCAGAAAACATCGGAAAGGCCGCAAACAGCGCAAATATAACGGCGATAAGCGGCACCAGGGAGAGTAACGACACATAGGCCAGGTTTCCCGCCAGGGTCGTCATATGATCTTCATCAATACGCCGCCATAGCAGCTTCAGCCAGGCCACCAGCGGCCGCAGATGGCGCGCTGTTTTTTGATGAACGGTTTTTAGCATAGCTGCTTCGCAAAGTAGTTCGGTATCGTCTCCTTTCCGGTCACCAGAATTGACGTGATACCTAACTGATCAGCGCCGGCAATATTATCCGCGTTATCATCGAAGAAAACCGTATCCTCTGCGGAGAAACCTTCCGATTCGAGCACGCTCTGGTAGATCCGCGCTTCGGGTTTACGCATCCCCATCTCCTGGGAGAGATAGATATGGTCAGCCACGGCGCGTATTTCTGGATATTCATCCGGCCAGAAGGTGGTATGCAAACGGTTAGTATTGGACAGGACCACGACTCGATGCCCCTGCTCGCGTAATTTTTGCATAATTGCCGTCACCTCCGGTCGCAGGGCGACGAAAACCGCCTGCCAGCCGTGGGAGAACTGCTCGTAGCTAAGCGGCATGTTCATTTCGTGGCACATCGCCGCCGCAAAATCCTCATCGCTAATTTCGCCGCGCTCGTGCTGATGGAACGCTTCACCCATAGTGAAATGCTGCTTCAGCGTCGCAAGAGGGATCCGCGTTAAATCGCTCCACGTCCCGAGCACCCGGTTGAAGTCAATATCGACAATCACATTACCTAAATCAAAGATATAGAGCATGGCCCTCTCCTTTTGCACCGTGGAAAATTAACTGTAGCGGGAAAGGGGGAGTTTGACTATGGGTGGCAGGGCTTTGTACAAAAAAGAAACCCTGCCATTGAGGCAGGGTTCAGATAGCGAAAAGAAGCGTTAATTACTCTTCTTTCGCGCCGCGCATTGCGCGTTTACGGTCGTTCTCGGTCAGATGACGTTTACGGATACGAACGGAAGTAGGGGTAACTTCAACCAGTTCGTCGTCATCGATGAACTCCAGAGCCTGCTCCAGGGTCATCTTAACCGGCGGAACCAGAACCGTTGCTTCGTCAGTACCGGACGCACGCATGTTGGTCAGTTTCTTACCAGTCAGGCAGTTTACCGTCAGGTCGTTAGAACGGCTGTGAATACCGATGATCTGGCCTTCGTAAACTTCTGCGCCGTGGCCCAGGAACAGCTTACCGCGATCCTGCAGGCTGAACAGCGCAAACGCCACCGCTTTACCCTGACCGTTGGAGATCAGAACGCCGTTCTGACGCTGACCCACATCACCCGCACGAACGTCATCGTAGTGGCTGAAGGTGGAGTACAGCAGACCGGTACCGGAGGTCATGGTCATGAATTCTGAACGGAAGCCGATCAGACCACGGCTTGGGATCACGTAGTCGAGACGTACGCGGCCTTTGCCATCTGGATTCATGTTTTTCAGGTCGCCTTTACGCTCACCCAGCGCCTGCATAACAGACCCCTGGTGCTGCTCTTCGACGTCCAGCGTCACGTTCTCGAACGGCTCTTGCTTACGGCCGTCGATTTCGCGGAAGATAACTTTCGGACGGGAAACCGCCATTTCGAAACCTTCACGACGCATGTTTTCGATAAGAACGGACAGGTGCAGTTCACCACGGCCAGAAACGCGGAATGCGTCTGCATCCGGAGTTTCTTCAACGCGCAGCGCCACGTTGTGCACCAGCTCTTTGTTCAGGCGGTCAAGGATCTGACGAGAGGTAACGTACTTACCTTCTTTACCGCAGAACGGAGAGGTGTTAACGCAGAAGAACATGGAAACGGTCGGCTCATCGACGGACAGCGCCGGCAGCGCTTCAACATTCTGCGTATCGCAGATGGTGTCAGAGATGTTCAGCTCGCCCAGACCGGTGATCGCGATGATATCGCCCGCTTCAGCGATGTCGCTCTCGATACGCTCCAGACCCAGATGGGTCAGAACTTTACCGACTTTACCATTACGGGTTTTGCCTTCGCTATCAACGATAGTGACCTGCTGGTTCGGCTTCACTTTACCGCGCTTGATGCGGCCGATGCCGATGACGCCAACGTAGTTGTTGTAGTCCAGCTGGGAGATTTGCATCTGCAGCGGGCCATCAAGGTCAACGTTCGGTGCCGGTACGCGATCGACGATAGTCTGATACAGCGGAGTCATATCCTCAGCCATATCTTCGTGATCCAGACCCGCGATACCGTTCAGCGCGGAAGCGTAAACGATAGGGAAGTCCAGCTGTTCGTCGGTAGCATCAAGGTTAACGAACAGGTCGAATACCTGATCGACAACCCAGTCAGGGCGCGCGCCAGGACGGTCAACTTTGTTGATAACAACAATCGGCTTCAGACCGTGGGCAAAAGCTTTCTTGGTGACGAAGCGCGTCTGCGGCATCGGACCATCAAAGGCATCAACCACCAGCAGCACAGAATCTACCATGGACATGACACGTTCAACTTCACCACCGAAGTCGGCGTGCCCAGGGGTATCAACGATGTTGATACGGTAATCATTCCATTTGATAGCAGTGTTTTTAGCGAGGATGGTAATCCCACGCTCTTTCTCCAAATCGTTGGAGTCCATCACTCGTTCTTGTGCTTCAGTACGCGCGTCGAACGTACCAGATTGCTGTAGCAGCTTATCAACCAGGGTAGTTTTACCATGGTCAACGTGCGCGATGATGGCGATATTACGCAGATTTTCGATCACAACTTTGCCTCAGGCATTAGAAATAGCGCGTTATTGTACACGGATTAATCGCAGTACAAAACAGGATCACAAACATCCTCCGCAAACAAGTATTGCAGAGATTCTTTGTGATCGCTTTCACGGAGCATTAAAAGGGTTATTCGAGTCCAATTTCACCAAATAAGTGCCCAATGTTCACACAAATGCACTATATTGGTGCAATGCATTCATTTTGGTGCAGCCCTTTTGCACGATGACGTGCATGATAACGCCTTTTGGGGGCAATTTAAAAGTTGGCACAGATTTCGCTTTGTATTTTTTAAGGCAACAACGCCACTTTTAGTAGCAAAAAAGTTTTCGTTTCCACGACGACACAGACCAATCCGGGAGAGTTTAAGTATGTCCGCTGAACACGTTTTGACGATGCTGAACGAGCATGAAGTGAAGTTTGTCGATCTGCGCTTCACCGATACCAAAGGTAAAGAACAGCACGTAACTATTCCTTCTCATCAGGTAAATGCCGAATTCTTCGAAGAAGGCAAAATGTTTGATGGCTCCTCGATTGGCGGTTGGAAAGGTATTAACGAATCCGACATGGTTCTGATGCCGGATGCAACCACCGCGCTGATCGACCCGTTCTATGAAGAACCGACTCTGATCATCCGCTGCGACATCCTGGAACCCGGCACTCTGCAGGGCTATGACCGCGACCCGCGTTCCATTGCTAAGCGCGCTGAAGAGTATCTGCGCTCTACCGGCCTGGCTGACACCGTACTGTTCGGGCCAGAACCAGAATTCTTCCTGTTCGATGACATCCGTTTTGGTGCGTCCATTTCCGGTTCCCACGTCGCTATCGATGATATCGAAGGCGCATGGAACTCCTCCACCAAATACGAAGGCGGCAACAAAGGCCACCGTCCGGGCGTGAAAGGCGGTTACTTCCCGGTTCCGCCGGTAGACTCCTCTCAGGATATCCGCTCCACCATGTGTATGATCATGGAAGAGATGGGCCTGGTTGTTGAAGCTCACCACCACGAAGTGGCGACTGCCGGTCAGAACGAAATCGCCACCCGCTTTAACACCATGACCAAAAAAGCGGATGAAATTCAGATTTACAAATACGTTGTGCACAACGTCGCACACCGTTTCGGCAAAACCGCGACCTTCATGCCAAAACCGATGTTTGGCGATAACGGTTCCGGTATGCACTGCCACATGTCCCTGTCCAAGAACGGCGTAAACCTGTTCTCCGGCGACAAATACGCGGGCCTGTCTGAACAAGCGCTGTACTACATCGGCGGCGTTATCAAACACGCTAAAGCGATTAACGCCCTGGCTAACCCGACCACCAACTCCTACAAGCGTCTGGTCCCGGGCTACGAAGCGCCGGTAATGCTGGCTTACTCTGCCCGTAACCGTTCCGCGTCTATCCGTATTCCGGTTGTCACCTCTCCGAAAGCGCGCCGTATCGAAGTGCGCTTCCCGGACCCGGCGGCTAACCCGTACCTGTGCTTCGCCGCGCTGCTGATGGCTGGCCTTGACGGTATCAAGAACAAAATCCATCCGGGCGAAGCCATGGATAAAAACCTGTACGATCTGCCGCCGGAAGAAGCGAAAGAGATCCCACAGGTTGCAGGCTCTCTGGAAGAAGCACTGAACGCGCTGGACGCAGACCGTGAATTCCTGACCGCCGGCGGCGTATTCACCAACGACGCTATCGATGCTTACATCGCCCTGCGTATGGAAGAAAACGACCGCATCCGTATGACTCCGCACCCGGTTGAATTCGAGCTGTACTACAGCGTCTGATTTTGCTGTAAATCCATGGTGCTTCGTGTTGTGGCGCGGGGTACCAGGGATGTTTTGTTGCCGTGGAAACTTTCAGCCCATCTCAGGATGGGCTTTTTTCTCCACCAACACGCTGATCTCGTGAGCTTTTTATTCATAAAAAGCTATACTGCACTAAAATGGTGCACTCTTTTTCTGGAGACTGTCGAATGGCAACAGGCACACTGCCCGATGCTGGGCAGATCCTTAACTCTTTAATCAACAGTATCTTACTGGTCGATGATGACCTGGCGGTTCATTACGCGAACCCGGCGGCGCAGCAGCTGCTGGCGCAAAGTTCTCGTAAGCTATTCGGCACGCCGCTGCCGGAACTGTTGAGCTATTTCTCGCTGAATATCGGCCTCATGCAGGAGAGCCTCGCTGCGGGGCAGGGTTTTACCGATAACGAAGTGACGCTGGTCATTGATAGCCGCTCGCATATCCTTTCCCTGACGGCGCAGCGCCTGCCGGAAGGCTATATTCTGCTGGAAATGGCGCCGATGGATAATCAGCGTCGTCTGAGCCAGGAGCAGCTGCAGCACGCACAGCAGATTGCCGCACGCGACTTAGTGCGTGGTCTGGCCCATGAGATTAAAAACCCGCTGGGCGGTTTGCGCGGAGCGGCACAGCTGCTGAGCAAAGCGCTGCCCGATCCTGCGCTAATGGAATATACCAAAGTCATTATTGAACAGGCCGATCGGTTAAGAAATCTGGTCGACCGTCTGCTGGGGCCGCAGCATCCCGGGATGCACGTGACGGAAAGCATCCATAAGGTCGCTGAGCGGGTAGTGAAGCTGGTGTCGATGGAGCTGCCGGATAACGTCAAACTGGTTCGCGATTACGACCCCAGCCTGCCGGAACTCCCGCATGACCCTGACCAAATCGAACAGGTGTTGCTGAATATCGTCCGTAATGCGCTGCAGGCGCTGGGACCCGAGGGCGGCGAGATCACTCTGCGCACCCGCACGGCCTTCCAGTTAACCTTACACGGCGTACGCTACCGCCTCGCTGCGCGCATTGACGTTGAAGATAACGGCCCGGGAATACCGTCTCATTTACAGGACACGCTGTTTTATCCGATGGTGAGCGGGCGCGAAGGCGGTACCGGACTCGGTCTGTCTATTGCACGCAGCCTTATCGATCAGCACTCCGGGAAAATTGAATTTACCAGTTGGCCAGGGCATACCGAATTTTCGGTGTACCTGCCTATTCGGAAGTAGAGGTGTTTATGCAACGAGGGATAGCATGGATCGTTGACGACGATAGCTCCATCCGTTGGGTGCTTGAACGCGCGCTCACCGGGGCAGGCTTGAGTTGTACAACGTTTGAGAGCGGTAACGAGGTGCTTGATGCCCTCACGACCAAAACCCCGGATGTGCTGCTGTCTGATATCCGCATGCCGGGAATGGATGGGCTGGCGCTGTTAAAGCAAATTAAACAGCGCCATCCAATGCTACCGGTCATCATAATGACAGCGCATTCGGATCTTGATGCGGCGGTAAGCGCCTATCAGCAAGGCGCCTTTGATTATCTGCCGAAACCGTTTGATATCGATGAAGCGGTAGCGCTGGTTGACCGGGCAATTAGCCATTACCAGGAGCAACAACAGCCGCGTAATGCGCCGATTAATAGCCCAACGGCCGATATCATCGGCGAAGCGCCGGCAATGCAGGACGTCTTTCGCATTATCGGCCGCCTGTCGCGCTCTTCTATCAGCGTGCTGATCAACGGCGAATCCGGTACCGGCAAAGAGTTGGTTGCCCATGCTCTGCATCGCCACAGCCCGCGCGCCAAGGCGCCATTTATTGCGCTGAATATGGCGGCAATCCCTAAAGACTTGATTGAGTCAGAGCTCTTTGGCCACGAGAAAGGCGCTTTTACCGGCGCCAATACCGTGCGTCAGGGACGTTTTGAGCAGGCAGACGGCGGTACGCTGTTCCTTGACGAGATTGGCGATATGCCGCTGGACGTCCAGACCCGTCTGCTGCGCGTCCTGGCCGATGGTCAGTTTTACCGCGTGGGCGGCTATGCGCCGGTGAAAGTGGATGTGCGTATTATTGCCGCCACCCACCAGAACCTTGAGCTGCGCGTCCAGGAGGGGAAATTCCGTGAGGATTTGTTCCATCGCCTGAACGTGATTCGCGTCCATCTGCCGCCGCTGCGCGAGCGTCGGGAAGATATTCCTCGCCTGGCGAGGCATTTCCTGCAAATTGCCGCTCGTGAACTGGGCGTGGAGGCCAAACAGCTGCATCCGGAGACGGAGATGGCGTTAACCCGGCTGGCGTGGCCGGGCAACGTTCGTCAGCTGGAAAACACTTGCCGCTGGCTGACGGTGATGGCCGCGGGTCAGGAAGTTTTGACGCAGGATCTCCCCAGTGAGCTGTTTGAAACCGCGATACCGGATAATCCGACGCAAATGCTGCCGGATAGCTGGGCGACGCTGCTGGGGCAATGGGCCGATCGCGCGCTGCGCTCCGGTCATCAAAACCTGCTCTCAGAAGCGCAGCCTGAGATGGAGCGTACGCTGCTGACCACCGCGTTACGCCATACTCAGGGGCATAAACAAGAGGCGGCGCGGCTGCTAGGGTGGGGCCGTAACACTCTGACGCGTAAGTTAAAAGAGTTGGGAATGGAGTAGCAGCGCAGCGGCGCGTAAAAAATAGTCATCCAGCGCAAACTGCTGCTATTTTGTACTTTACTGTTGCTATGCGTTGAGTATGATCTTGCCCGGAAAGACGGGGGGTAATCATGCTTGAATCACTCATTAATATTATATCGAGCGGAGTTGCAGCGGGTCATACGCCGCAGACGGCGGTAGCTGCCGTCCTGTGCGCGGCGATGGTTGGGCTGTTTAACTGATAATATCCCCTCTCCGGTAAGGAGAGGGGATATAGCTTATATCACGCGAGAAAACTGCTGCATCCGCGCTTTCTGCCGCAGGTAAGCATCAAAACACATACAGATATTGCGAATCAGCAGCCGGCCTTTCGGCGTAACCTGAATGCCCTTCTCATCCACATCCACCAGCCCGTCTTTAGCCAGCGGCGCCAACAATTTCATATCTTCGGCAAAGTAGTCATCGTAGATGAGCGCCCACTGTTTCTCTACCGCCGCAAAGTCGAGACGGAAGTTACAAATCAGCGCCTTAATGACATCACGACGAATGCAGTCATCGCGCGTCAACGCAATACCGCGCCACAGCGCCGTCCCGGTTTCATCGACCTGTTGATAATACTGTTTCAACTCTTTCTGGTTCTGCGCATAGCAATCGCCAATCATACTGATCGCCGACACGCCCATCCCCAGCAGGTCGGTGTCTCCCTGGGTGGTATATCCCTGGAAGTTGCGATGCAGAATACCTTCCCGTTGGGCTATCGCCAGCTCATCATCAGGGCGGGCAAAGTGGTCCATGCCGATAAACTGATATCCCGCAGAGGTTAACGAAGCAATCGTCTCCTGAAGAATATCCAGCTTTTGTTCAGCTGAGGGCAAATCGGCATCTTTGATTTTGCGCTGTGCAGCAAACAGCGTTGGCAGATGCGCATAGTTAAATACGCTCAGACGATCGGGATTAAGCTCCACCACTTTCTGTAGCGTATAAGCGAAGCTCTGCGGCGTTTGCTTCGGCAGACCGTAAATCAGGTCGATATTGGTTGAGGTAAAGCCGATATCACGCGCGTGATGAAGGAGCGCGAAGATAAATGCTTCATCCTGCTCGCGGTTCACCAGACGCTGCACTTCTTTGTTGAAGTCCTGCACGCCCATGCTCAGGCGGTTAAAGCCTTCGGCGCGTAAATGATCCAGGACATCAAGCTCAATTTCACGCGGATCGACTTCAATGGAAATCTCTGCATCCGCGTTAAAATCGAAATGCGTACGCAGCAACCCCATCAGGCGGCTAATTTGCGCTTTGTTCAGATACGTCGGCGTACCGCCGCCCCAGTGCAGCTGATTAACCTTGCGGCCAGCAAAAAGCGGAGCGCGATGAATAATCTCCTGCTCAAGCACATCCAGATACTGGTCAGCCTTATGCTGCTGGCGGGTGACGATTTTGTTGCAGCCGCAGAAATAGCAGAGTTTATGGCAAAACGGGATATGCACGTATAGCGATAGAGGACGCTGCGGATAGCGGGCAACCGCCGCATCAAATTCAGCAGCGCCAAATTCTGGAGAAAACTCCAGCGCGGTGGGATACGAAGTATAACGCGGCCCGGAATAATTATATTTCTGGATCAGGGCCAGATCCCAGTCGATTAACTGCACAGACATGCTCACTCCTTCCGATGGTGCCGTCGGCGGGTACGCCGCCCCGGCCCAACCGCACCTCGGGTAATGAGCCGGTTGCGCAGCCATTTCTGACGCCGCGACAACCGTCGTAGTTTAACGAATAACCACAGCAGATAACATATAACCAGAAGGGTTATAAGCAGGACCGGGAATCCGATGGGATGCAAACGTTAGTTTCCACCCTTCAGCAGGCGCATCATATCTTCTTTGCGCTCTTCCTCTTCTTCATCTTCGTCATCATCATAGGAGAGGCCCAGCTGCTGCATCAGCTCATCAATGCGATCCAGTTTGGCATCAACCCAGGTTTGCTCTTCAGCATTCAGGGTGCCGCCCTCTTCAAGGCGTTCCAGCAGCGCATCCAGGCGCTCATCGTTCTCCAGCAAATCCAGCTCAGCCTGCGGTGAAAGCATAGGTTTCTCGCTCTTTGGTTTATGCTGCTTAATCGCCGGAGCGCTTTCAGTTACGCCCAGCGGGATGGGTTTTTTACTGCCAATTCGGGGATCTTGCTGCTGACCTTGTTTTTTTGCTGCTGAAGCGGTGTCGCCACCGGTCGCACGACTGCCTGCCGCATGGCCGCGATGCTTCTTCTGATGCTTACGCTCGCGAGCTTCCTGGTTCAATTCTTCACGCGTTTTGCGATTTTTTTTGCCACGAGGTACGGATGTCGGTTTTTTCATGTTGGGTAATCTTCAGGCCATTTTCTTCAGTATAGAATTGAGGCGGAATCTAGCAGAAAGCAAGCAAAGAAAAAAGGCGACAGATTACTCTGTCGCCTTTTTCCGTACTGACAACCCTTAAAGGGCTTCTACTTTCCCTGTTAGCTAACGACACACCCTGTCTTTCCTTCAGCTACCAACGGTCCCTGTTACTTCCATTTCCCTTTAAAACGTCTTCCAGACGTTTGTCATCCTGACAATCCGTAGTCCTCGCCTCCTGGCGCTTCCTGACCCCTCATCCTGAGTCATCATCCTGTTAGCATCCTCGCCCTTGGTCACTACTTTACTGGTTTGAGGAAAACCTACAACTGACTGTACAGAAAAAAATCTAATTTCAGAATTTTCTTTCAGCTTAATATCATGATTTATAAGCTTTTGTGTTATTTATGCTCGGATTTTTCTCACTCATATCTCATATAACCAATAGCCAATATCTCACAAAGAGTGTGGTTTTAACTTACATCAATGAGATGCGGTAAAAACAGTCTTTTTCTGTTGTTCAGGTATAATCCCCGCCATAGCCTGATTTAACGGAGACGACCGTCTTGACCAACTGGAATTATCAACTGACGCATTTTGTCACTAGTGCGCCAGATATCCGCCATCTTCCTGCCGATACCGGTATTGAAGTGGCATTTGCTGGCCGCTCTAACGCCGGGAAATCCAGCGCTCTGAATACGCTGACTAACCAAAAAAGCCTGGCGCGCACGTCGAAGACGCCCGGGCGTACGCAGCTGATTAACCTGTTTGAAGTCGCTGAGGGCAAACGCCTTGTCGACCTGCCGGGCTATGGTTACGCCCAGGTTCCGGAAGAGATGAAGATCAAGTGGCAGCGCGCGCTGGGTGAATATCTTGAGAAACGCCTCTGTCTGAAAGGGCTGGTGGTGCTGATGGATATTCGTCATCCGCTTAAAGATCTCGATCAGCAGATGATCCAGTGGGCCGTCGAAAGCGATATCCCGGTGCTGGTACTGCTGACTAAAGCCGATAAGCTCGCCAGCGGTGCGCGGAAAGCGCAGATCAATATGGTTCGCGAAGCGGTCATTGCCTTTAACGGAGATGTGCAGGTAGAAGCGTTTTCTTCCCTGAAGAAGCAAGGTGTGGATAAACTGCGTCAGAAGCTGGATAGCTGGTATAACGATATCCCACCGCAGGAAGAACCCGAAGACGGCGAATAAGTTCGCAAAAAACCCGGATAGCGGCGCGTGAAGCCTTATCCGGGCTCCCCGCCTTTGCATGCATCGATGCGTAAAATTTTCTTTCGCGCAATAAAAAACGCCCCGGTCATAAATGACCGGGGCGGCTAAAATATTCAGCCAAATCCGATTACGTGAAGTAAAAGGTCTGAAAGATAGAACATCTTACCTCTGTACCCTACGTCTTTAACTCTACTCTTCTTTCGGTTACGGATAAAGCATTTTTTGTAGTTTTTTTTCACTCTTTACATAGCAAATTCAAATGATCATCACAAAACACGATAAGTTATGTTACTCACTTACAAAAAATGACCTTACCCGACGAATACTTAGTGCGCTTGATCCCAGTTTTCTCCACTACCGACTTCCACCAGCAGCGGAACCGCCAGCGTCGTACTGCTCTCCATCAGTTCGTGGATCTTTTTCGCGACCGCTTCAAGATCGTCCTTATGCACTTCAAAGACCAGTTCATCGTGCACCTGCATGATCATCCGCACGCGAGGTTTTTCGCTTAGCAGCCAGCCGTCTACCGCGATCATTGCACGTTTAATGATATCGGCCGCGGTACCCTGCATTGGCGCATTGATCGCCGCACGTTCGGCGCCAGCGCGACGCGCGCCATTGCTGGATTTGATGTCCGGCAGATAGAGACGACGACCATCCAGCGTTTCAACATACCCCTGCTCTTTGGCCTGGGTGCGAGTACGCTCCATATACTCCAGAACGCCCGGATAGCGCTCAAAGTAGAGATCCATATACTTTTGCGCTTCTTTGCGTGGGATATTCAGCTGTCGCGCAAGACCGAATGCGCTCATGCCGTAAATCAGACCAAAGTTGATCGCCTTCGCGCTACGGCGCTGCTCGCTGCTAACGCTCTCCAGCGGCAAACCAAAGACCTCAGCCGCCGTCGCCCGGTGGATATCTTTGCCTTCCGCAAATGCGGTCAGCAGACCCTTATCGCGGGAGAGATGCGCCATGATGCGCAGTTCAATTTGCGAGTAGTCGGCCGAGACAATGAGATAATCTTCCGGTGCAATAAACGCCTGGCGGATACGTCGCCCTTCTTCGTTGCGTACCGGAATATTCTGCAGGTTCGGGTCGGTAGACGACAAACGCCCCGTAGCGGTCACCGCCTGGTGATAGGAAGTATGAACCCGCCCCGTTTTCGGGCTGATCATCAGCGGCAGCTTATCGGTATAGGTGGATTTAAGTTTTGCCAGTCCACGATATTCGAGGATAACTTTCGGCAGCGGATAGTCCAGCGCCAGCTCTTCCAGCACCTCTTCCGAGGTAGAAGGCGCACCGCCAGGGGTTTTCTTCAGCGGCTTAATGCCTTGTTTTTCAAACAAGATCGTTTGCAGCTGCTTCGGCGACGAGAGGTTAAACTCTTCACCCGCAATATCGTACGCCTTCTTCTCCAGTTCAATCAGGCGCTTGGCTATCTCCTGAGAATGCGCATGCAGCACGGCCGGATCAATCTTCACGCCGTTACGCTCCACGCGGGATAGCACCGGCACCAGCGGCATTTCAATATTTTTAAAGACGTTCAGCGGACCTTCATTTTGCTGAAGTTCAGGCCACATTTTGAGGTGCAGCTGCAGGGTGACATCCGCATCTTCCGCCGCGTAGCGGCCTGCTTCTTCCAGCGCAATTTGGTTAAATGTGAGCTGGTTTTTACCTTTCCCCGCGATTTCTTCGAAGGTAATGGTTTTGTGCTTCAGCCAGCGATCGGAGAGACTATCCATATCATGACGGCCCGCCACGCTGTCGAGAATGTAGGACTCCAGCATGGTATCGAAGGCAATACCGCGCAGTTCAATGCCGTAGTTAGCCAGGATCCCGCGGTCATATTTGAGGTTTTGTCCAACCTTCAGAACCTTGCCATCTTCCAGTAACGGTTTCAGCAATTCCAGGACGCGGTCGCGAGGGATTTGATCCGGCGCGTCCAGATAATCATGGGCGACCGGTACATAGGCCGCCACGCCAGGTTCAATGGCGAAGGAGAGGCCCACCATATTGGCGGATACGTTATCCAGGCTGTCGGTTTCGGTATCAAAGGCAAAAAGCGGCGCTTTCTTCAGGTTTTCAATCCAGGTGAGCAATGTTTGTTCATCCAGAATGGTGACGTAGTTTTCAGCGGAGAGCACTGTCGCGGTTTCTTCTTCTGCCTCGGCCACTTCGGCAGCCGCTGCCAGCGGCCTGGCCGCAGACTTAGCGCCTTTTGCCTGCATCCACTTACCGGACTCTACATCAGTGATCCAGCGTTTAAATTCATATTTTTTAAACAGCGTCAGCAGTTCATCCGCAACAGGTTGTTCAACCAGCAGATCTTCACAGCCCAAATCCAGTTCAACGTCCGTTTTGATCGTCGCCAGCTGATAAGAGAGGTAAGCCACCTCTTTATTCTGTTCCAGCTTTGCCGCCATCGTTTTCGCGCCGCGGAAAGTCAATCCGGCGATTTTTTCAGGCTCAGCATATAACGTATCAAGACCACCCAGTCCCTGCAGAAGCGCCTGCGCGGTTTTCTCCCCCACCCCAGGCACGCCCGGAATGTTATCCGAGGAGTCACCCATCAGGGCCAGAAAATCGATGATCAGTTCCGGTGGAACGCCGTATTTTGTCACGACTTCGTCGGGGCCAAGGATGGTGTTAGTCATGGTATTAATGAGCGTAATACCCGGCGTAACCAGCTGAGCCATATCTTTATCACCGGTGCTGATCAGCACCGGACGCCCTACTTTTTCAGCTTCACGGGCCAGGGTACCGATGACATCGTCTGCTTCCACGCCAGGAACGGCCATTAGCGGAAGGCCCATCGCTTTCACCATGGCATGCAGCGGCTCGATCTGCGCACGGAGATCGTCCGGCATCGGTGGACGATGAGATTTATAGTGCTCAAACAGTTCATCCCGGAAAGTCTTTCCCTTGGCATCAAACACAACGACAGCATGGGTCGGTTGATACTGCAGGATCAGGCTTCGCAGCATATTCAGCACGCCATACATGGCGCCTGTCGGTTCGCCTGCGCTGTTCGTCAGCGGGGGGAACGCGTGGTATGCCCGATAAAGGTAAGAAGAGCCGTCAACGAGGATGAGAGGGTTTTCTGGGATCTGAACCATATTTTCCGTGCCTGTTTATCAGATTATCGGTAAAGGATGCCACAGACGGACATTAAATCCTGAATTTTTCCCACATTTCGTCGAAAAGATTCAGCGATCCCCAGGATCGCGTTGCGGCCTAACCTGTGGATAACTTTGTGAATAGTTTTATAACGTTGATCGACCAATGATTAATAAAATAATATAACGGAAAAATATTCCATATTTATCATGCAATTATAGGTTCACAACCTGCTTTATTATCATCATGGCGACTCGATGTTCCATGTGGATATAAGATCCAGAAATTTTTCTGTTCTGGTAAGACCCGTTATTTACTCTATTTTCTGATAAAATCAGCCCCTTGCGCTGTTTATAGGCGTTCTTTATCAGCCTAACTTTCTGAATAATTTAACTATGCCGAGATTACTCGCCGCGATAACGCTCCCGCTGAGTATCGCCCTGACTATCATAGTCACCGTCATCTGCTCCGTGCCAATCATCATCGCCGGGCTGATTAAACTTCTTGTGCCCGTTCCTGCGGTCTGGCGCTCGATATCCGTTTTTTGCAATTTCATGATGTACTGCTGGTGTGAAGGACTGGCGTGGCTGCTGCGCCTTAATCCCTGGCTTAAATGGGATGTACAGGGCCTTGATGGTCTGAGTAAAAAGAACTGGTATCTGCTTATCAGCAACCATCACAGCTGGGCCGATATCGTGGTACTTTGCGTGCTGTTCCGCAAACATATTCCGATGAATAAATATTTCCTCAAGCAACAGCTCGCCTGGGTTCCGTTTATTGGGCTGGCCTGCTGGGCGCTGGATATGCCTTTTATGCGCCGTTATTCCCGAGGCTATTTACTCCGCCATCCCGAGCGCCGTGGCAGAGATGTTGAAACTACTCGCCGCTCCTGCGAGAAATTCCGCGCGCATCCCACCACTATCGTCAACTTTGTTGAAGGTTCACGTTTTACTGAAGAAAAGCAACAGCTAACCCGTTCGCCATACCACAATCTGTTAGCGCCAAAAGCGGCGGGTATCGCAATGGCATTAAGCGTGCTGGGCTCGCAGTTTGATAAGCTGTTGAACGTCACGGTGTGTTACCCGGAAAATAACCAAAGACCGTTTTACGATATGCTGAGCGGTCGATTAACGCACATTGTGGTGCGAATCCATCTTGAGCCCGTAGCTGAAGAGCTGCATGGCGACTATGTAAATGATAAAAACTTTAAGCGACGCTTTCAGCGTTGGCTAAATACGCTCTGGGAAGAGAAAGATCGGCAGCTAACGGAAATCATGCAGCAGGCAAAGAAGTGAATTGGGACGCAGAAAAGAAAAACGCCGGTCAGTGACCGGCGTTTATTTTTTATTTCTTATCAACCAGCTGCTTAACGGTATCAGCATACTGGGCAACAAATGCGTCCATGTTGCTGGTATCCATACCCTGCGGATTAAGCTGGTATTTACCATTAACGTACATAGCAGGCACGCCCTGCAGCTGGAAATCAGCAGCGGCTTTCTCTTGCTGAGCCACCAGAGATTTCACCACAAAGCTGTTCCAGGCCGCATCGTAATCTTCACCTTTGACGCCGGCATCAACGAAGACCTTACGAATATCGGCCACGGTCTGGACGGTCTGGTTTTTCTGTACCGCTTCAAACATTGGGACGGTGATCTTATCTTCCACGCCCAGCGCCATCGCCACAGCCCATGCCTGAGTCAGATCCTTGCCTAGCGGGCCCAGGAACTCAACGTGGTATTTTGTCATTTTGACGCCTTCCGGCAGCTTTTTCTTCACGTTATCTGATACGTGAAGGACTTCTTCAAACTGATAGCAATGCGGGCAATAGAACGAGAAAAACTCGAGCACCTGAGGCTCACCGGCAACGGGTTTATCGAGGGTAATATACTGCTTACCGTCGGTGATCTGGGCAGCGGATGCACTAAAAGCCAGAATCATACCAGCCAGCGCCAGCCAAATTTTTTTCATGATTAACTCTCTCCTGGATATATCACATTAATACATTGGCGTTAACTGAAGAGGCGGTTCTTGCAGAACCTTTACCTGCTCAAGAAAAGTTGTTGTCTGCCCGCGCCAGTAATCTTCCCCGGTCAACCATGGGAAATTTTTAGGGAAAGCGGGATCTTCCCAGCGCCTTAACAACCACGCCAGATAATAAACTAACCGCATTGCACGTAAAGGCTCGATGAGAGCAATCTCATCCGTATTGAAAGGGCTAAACTCTTCATACGCTTCAATAATCATCTCAAGCTGCATACGCTGCTCGGGTTTATCACCGTTCAACAGCATCCACAGATCCTGGATAGCAGGGCCGTTACGTGAATCATCTAAATCAACAAACAAGGGGCCATCGCGCCAGAGGATGTTTCCCGCATGGCAATCACCGTGTAACCGTAAAATATTGGCGCGTCCGTGCCATTGCGCCATTACCGCGTCAATGAGTTTATCGGTAGCGCTGAGAAAGGCATCTTTCAGGCCAGCAGGAATCAGTGGGGAGAGCTCAAAGACCTGTCGGGGCTCCAGAAGATACTCATTGGTGCCTATCTCCGGACGAGCGACAAAGCGCTGTTTGCGTCCCGTTTGATGCATACGGCCAAGATAACGCCCAACCCACTCCATCTGATCGAGATTATCCGCCTCAAACTGACGTCCACCCAGGCTGGGGAAAACGGCGAAAAAGAATCCCTGATGTTGGTGAAGCGTGCTCTCGTTAAACAACAAAGGCGCCGCAACGGGCACGTCGTCCTCAACGAGCTGAAGCGAAAAGTGGTGTTCTTCGAGGATTTGTTCGGCAGACCAGCGCTCAGGACGATAGAACTTCACCACATAGCGGCGACGATCTTCGTCCTGAAACTGGTAAACTCGGTTCTCATAGCTATTAAGCGGAGTAAGACCGGAATCTACCCGCATACCCAGATCAAATAAACCATCAATGATGGTATCCGGGTGAAGCGTCTGAAAAGTGAAAGCCTTATCGTGCATCCTGACATCCGATAATCGTACGAATGATACAGGATATCATCTCATTGCCGATTCCGCGGCAGCGCTTACAACCTTTTACTCTTTAATCACGCCGCGGGCGCGTAGCAAGGCGGTTTTAAAATCTTCTTCATAATCTTTCTGGATACCTGGAATAACGGCCTCTTTTGCCGAGTCGCGCATTTTCAAATGGTAGATCAGAATATCGTCGGAAAGATCGCTCAATTCGCCAGCATAACCCGCTTCTTTCGCTAGTTTTTGCAAGAATTGCATCAAATTCAGTTCAGGTTCTTTCTGCCAGGCCGGCTGGAGGAGTTCAATCACTTCATTCAGGCGTTTACATTTCATAGCAATGCTCCTTAATCTTGATAGGAGTACGTTAGCAGGGACAAACCCACAATGAAAGAGGCGATATTGATATGCAGGGTGAGGTAATAACCGGCGTCGTGCTGGCGGGGGGAAGAGGCACGCGCATGGGAGGAATAGATAAAGGATTACAGCTGCTGAATGGTAAGGCCCTGTGGCGTCATGTCGCCGATACGCTGCAGCCTCAGGTCGCCAGGCTGGTGATTAGCGCTAACCGCAATCTTGATTGCTGGCGAAGCAGCGGCTACCCGATTATTACCGACTCTCTGAACGACTTTCCCGGGCCGTTGGCCGGCATGCTTTCCGTAATGCATCAGGTCGAGGGCGAATGGTTTCTGTTTTGTCCGTGCGATACGCCATTTATCCCATCATTTCTGGCGACTCGCTTAGTGCAGCACAAAACATCAGCCCTGGCCGTTTGGGTACACGATGGTGAACGAGACCATCCGGCCATTGCTCTGGTAAATCGCAAGGTGATCGGCGAACTGGAAACGTATCTGGCCGCAGGAGAGCGGCGAGTAATGGTATTTCTGCACAAAATTGGCGGTCATAGCGTCGATTTTAGCGATGTAAAATCAGCATTTATAAACGTTAATACTCTCGACGATTTGCAACATATGCAGGTGCCATCATGATCCCACTTTTAGCCATCGCCGCCTGGAGCGGCACAGGTAAAACAACCTTATTGAAGGCTCTGATTCCGGCACTGCGCGCAGAAGGTTTACGGCCAGGGCTAATTAAACATACCCATCACGATATGGACGTGGATAAGCCGGGTAAAGACAGTTATGAACTGCGTAAAGCCGGAGCGGCTCAGACCATTGTCGCCAGTTCGCAGCGTTGGGCATTAATGACGGAAACGCCAGATAAGCCTTCACTGGATCTGGCATGGCTGGTCAGCCGAATGGATGCCTCAACGTTGGATTTAGTCCTGGTTGAGGGTTTTAAACATGAACCCGTGCCCAAAATCCTGCTTTATCGGCACAACAGCGGGCATAGTACAGAAGAATTAGTGTTTGACGATAATGTGATTGCTATCGCCAGCGATAGGCCGGTCGAGACGTCGCTTCCACTGTTAGATTTAAACGATGTTCCGCAGATAGCCGCTTTTATTATGCAGTGGTTAAAAGGGGTTTAGCCAGGAGCAGGTAAATTTTCAGGTACATAGCCATGATCTATCGGCCTGAAGGTGTCTGTTGGTATTTTCAGACGACAAAAACGCAAAAAGCCCATCCGTCAGGATGGGCTCTTCACTTGTTTGATGCCTGGCAGTTCCCTACTCTCACATGGGGAGACCCCACACTACCATCGGCGCTACGGCGTTTCACTT